>JAJECZ010000435.1 GCA_022821735.1 Alphaproteobacteria bacterium
GGCCACCAGGATGCGCTCAGCGTTCATGCCGTCCAGAATGTAGCGGAAGCCGCGGCCCTCCTCGCCGATCAGTGCATCGGCCGGAATGTGCATATTGTCGAAGAAGAGCTCGTTGGTCTGGTGGTTGATCATCGTGCGGATGGGGCGGATCTCCAGCCCGTTGCCGAGCGCCTCGCGCATGTCCACCAGGAAGACGGACAGCCCGTCCGTCCGCTTCGCCACCCGGTCCTTGGGCGTGGTGCGCGCGAGCAGCAGCATGAGGTCGGAATATTGCGCGCGGCTCGTCCAGATCTTCTGGCCGTTCACCACATAGCCATTGCCCTCGCGCACCGCGGTCGTGCGGAGGCTCAGCGTATCCGTCCCGCTGCTCGGCTCGGTGACGCCGAAGGCCTGGAGACGCAGTTCGCCCGTTGCGATCTTCGGCAGGTAGCGCTGTTTCTGTTCGTCGCTGCCGTGGCGGAGCAGGGTGCCCATGATGTACATCTGCGCGTGGCAGGCGCCGGCATTGCAGCCCGAGGCGTTGACTTCCTCCAGCACCGCGCTTCCGGCCGAGATCGGCAGGCCCGAACCTCCGTATTCCTCCGGGATCAGCACCGCCAGGTAGCCGGCGTCGGTCAGCGCCTTGACGAAGGCCTCGGGATATTCGCGGTTGCGGTCGAGTTCCCGCCAGTAGTCGCCCGGATAGTTCGCGCACAGCCGGCGCACCGCCTCGCGGATCTCGGGCCAGGTCTCGCCGACCTCCATCGTGATGGGGCTCGCATCGTTCATCGCATCCATGGGGTCCGCCGCCGCTTTCGTTCCACCGTCGCGCCGGAGTAAACCGGAAGCGTCCGCCCGAATCCAGCGCGCTACCGGCGGCCCCGCGCGTCCACCGGCCAGATCGCTTCCAGCACTTCGCCGCGCATGGCGTGATAGACATCGTAGAGATTGACCGTCGGGTCGCAATGCGGCGGATGCAGTTCCACAATGTCCCCGACCTTGAGCCGCGCGGGGTTGTCCCCGGCATAGTGGACGCGGCCGTGCTCGTCGCCGGCGAAGCTGAAGGTGGCGCCGTCCGGCGCGCCGCGCGCGAAGAGCGGCATCGGCCCATCCGTCGCAAGTGCTTTGAGGCCGGCGTCGATGATGGCGAACTCGTCGCCCGCCGCGCTCACCACGGTCGCCATCACGAACATGGCGGGTTCGAACGGGCCGGATCCATCCTCGGTCAGCGCCACCCTGCCGTAATCGACGTCCATCACCGCAAAGCTGCCGGCCTGGAGCTCGCCCAGCACGCCGTGGCGGTAGTCGAGGTCGTGGGTTCCGGTGCCGCCGCCGGTAACGAGAGGCGGGGCGAGGCCTGCGTCCGCCAGCACCGAGGAGACATGGGCGAGCCGTTCGGACACGGCCGCCACCGCCTCGGCACGCTCGGCATAGTCGTACACATGCTGGAGATGGCCGGCGTAACCCTGGATGCCGGCGAAGACGAGGCCCGGCGCCTCGTCGATCTGACGCGCCAGCGCCACCGCCGCCTGCGCCGAAAGCACGCCGGTACGCCGCGTGCCGACATCGATATCGACCAGAAGCGAGAGTGGCTTGCCGGTCGCCGCTTCCGCCAGGGCCGCGACCGCGCCCGGGTCGTCGGCGACCGCCATCAGCCCCTCGGCGGCTTCGTTCAGCGCAACCAGCCGGGCGGTGCGGCCGGGACCGACCACGGGCGAGGTGACGAGCACGCCCGGAATCCCCGCCCCCGCCAGCACCTCCGCCTCGCCAAGCGTCGCGCAGCACTGGCCGACCGCGCCTGCCGCGATCTGCCGGCGCGCGACCTCGATGCTCTTGTGGGTCTTGGCATGGGGGCGCAGCGCCTGGCCCGTCCGCCGGCAATGGGCGGCCATGCGCGCGATATTGCGGTCGAACGCATGGAGGTCGAGCAGAAGAGCCGGCGTGTTGAGCCTGGCGCGCCCCCCGGCCTCACCGATGAGATGCGCATTGGACCCCGGTTCCATGGTCTTTCGTTCCTTCCGCTGCGGCAGCCCGCCCAGTATGGCACGACGCCGCGTCAACAGCAGCCGTCTCCTGCCGCCGCAATTCCTGGCCCCGAGCCGTGGACGTTGCCCGCGGCCCGTACCGCGGGCCCTGCTGTCGCACCATCTCTTGAAGAGGGAAACTGGACAACGATTGAAAGTTTGTTTTGGAGGCCGGATTAACTTCAGAATGGGCAAATATTTTGAGAACAATAGCCGGCCGTTACCTTAAATTTTTGTAATGAAAATTGCAGAATTTTTGGTTTGATTTATCAATAAATATCATGTCATAATCTTTCTGTATCGGTTTCCATAAGTCGCTCGCACATTCCGACGGCAGAATCGGGTGTTGAGTTACTGAACCCGGTTTTCCTGCGGCGCTGCACCTTTGAAAGGACAATATCCAATGAACGTCATCGCTCGCTGTCGCCATGGGCAGCGCCGAGCCATTTTTTCCGGTTGGACGCTTCGGCTTGCTTTCATTTTCGTCGTGCTTCCGGTGCTTCCCGCCGGATACGCATCGGCGTCGAATTGCACTAATTGGGGAACAATTTCCTTTTTCGCCAGGGCGTCTTTGAATGACATGAAGCGGTGCCTCGGTCTCGGCCTGGATCCCAATTTTCTGGACGGTAATGCAGAAACGCCGCTTTTTCATATGTTGCGGTTGCGGGCTCCAGCCGCTTATGTCCGGGTTCTGTTGGAGTACGGAGCAAATCCTAACTTCCGCAGTGAAAGCGGCCTGAGAGTGATGCATCTGGCTGCTTTTTTGACCCGGGACCCGAAGATGATCCATGATTTGGTGCGTGCCGGCGGACGCCCGAATGAACCGATGGAGGGAGGCTTCTTTCCAATTCACTTTTCTGCGCAGTCGAATCCGGATGCGCGCATAACGAAAGCCCTGCTGGAAAACGGAGCGGATCCGTTTGTTGTCAATGAAGCCGGCTGGAGTCCCTTGGCGTCCGCAATTCTGTTCAATAGAAATCCCGGCGTTGCATGGGCGCTTCTTGGCGAACACCTTGGCCATTACCTGCCTCGGCAGGGAGCTAAGGCGTCGTCGGGCTGGCAGCCGGGCCTGCACCGGGCCCGCTGCTGGTTTGGAGGCCCGGCCGAAATGACGGGCCTGGAGTGCTTCTACATGGTCCGGAGGGAAGACCCGGACCGGGACACTAGCGGCCTCATCGCTTTTCCTGTCGTCAGATTTTTCGATCCGGACAGAAAGAGCGATGGAAGTCCGGTCCTGAAGCTCGGCGGCGGCGGCCCCGGCAACCCGGTCGGGTTTGAAAGCTCATATTTCGGACTGCATTGGTATTACACCAACCTTGCCGCCCCCGCCGGGCGGGACCTGTATGTCATGGACCCGCGCGGCGTCGGGATGGCGCATCCACGTTTGTATTGCAGCGACTTTCTTGAGGAGCATGACGCGGTCTTCGAGAGCCCGGAGACGACACAGAAGGAACAGCGTTCCCTGAGAGAGGGATACAAGGCGTGCAAACAGTTCCTCGATCGGATGCAGCACGACCTCTCACAGTACAACAGCCTGGCGGTCGCGGGCGACGCGGAGGCATTGCGGCAGGCGTTGAATGTGGATCGGTGGGTGCTCTTCGGACAGTCGTTTGCGGCCAGATACGCATTGACCGTAGCGAGGGAATTTCCCCGCTCGGTAGAGGCGATGGTGTTGGCGGGCGCGGCCTTTCCGGGACGGGGCCTGCTTGAGCACCCCGTCGCGGTGGAACAAATTCCGTTCGAGAAGCTGTTCGCACATTGCGAGGCGACTCCGGACTGCGACCGGGAGACGTTGGAAACGCGGTTCGGGAGGCTGGTGAACCGGTTGGAGAGCGAGCCGATTACGGTGAATGATCCGGGACATGGAATACACGACGGATACGGTCGGGGATACCGACTCGACCGGTTCGTGTTGACCGGTGCGAGACTGGTGGACCTCGTCCAGCGGGGGCTCGTCAAGGCGGAAAAATTCGTGAAGTTCGGAGTTCTGGTCGGGGAATTGGAAAAGGGAGTGACGAGGGAGCTGAGAAGCTGGTTGCCGGGCTATCTGGAGTACTGGCTCGGATCGACCTACAGCGATCCCGTGTTCTATGCCCATTACTGCTCGGAGATACATCCGCTGATCGATTTTGCAGCGGATGCACGCAAGCGGGGAAAGGCGCCGGAATACCTTCGATCGTTCAATAGAGGCGTTACAAGGGAAGACGAGGAAGCCGGGTGCGCGCTCTGGGGCGTGCTTCCGGCGGACCCGGTTGAGGCGAGGTCCGTGGAGACCGACATCCCGACGCTGTTCCTCCAGGGCCGCCTGGACCCGGTGACGCCGCTGGAGGTGATGCAAAACGAGCTGAAGAATTTCGGGCGCCGCGAAGTTTTGGTCTTCGACGACCTGTCTCATGCCGACTGGCATGGCCATGAATGCGCGATGGTCGCGGGCGCCCGCTTCCTTGAGCGCAAGAGCCTGGATTCAATGCAAGGGCAGTGCGCCGACGGCAGGTGACGGGCTTTCGCCCGGGCGCGGCCCCTTCCGCCCGTTGCCGCGTCGTGGCAGCATTGGCCGGAGCCAGAAGAGGAGGCGGTACGCCCATGTCCCCGCGCGCTCCGGCGCCGCAGCGCGGCTTCGAGGATTTCCGGGTCGGAGAGACCTTCCACGCGCCCTCGCGCACCCATTCCGAGTCGCTGTTCTACGCCTTCCAGCTTGCCAGCGGCGACAATGCGCCGGTGCATTACGACATCGAGCATTGCCGCTCGCGCGGCTGGCCGGGGCTGATGGCGCACGGCTTCCAGACCTTGATCCAGACCGCGCCCGGCGCAACCGGGCTGGCGGCCGAGATGGAGGACGCGCTGGTCGGCTTCCTGGAGCAGTCGAGCCGCTTCCTGAAACCCGTCTTCTCCGGCGACACGCTCTATCCCGAGCTGGAGATCGTGGCGCTGGAGCCGCAGCGGACGACGGGCGTGATGACGCTCGCAAGCCGGGTGTGGAACCAGCGCGAAGAGTTGGTGCTGGAAGGCCGGATGCGCTTCTTGCTGCGCCTGAAAGAGCCGCAGACGGCGGACGCCGCGGACTGACGGAAGGAGACCGGTTCCGTGACACTGGAGATACGGCCGCTGAGCGGCGCGCTCGGCGCGGAGGTAGCGGGCCTCGACCTGACGAAACCGCTGGACGAGGCCGATGCGGCGGCGGTGCGCGAGGCCTTCCTCGACCGCCACCTGCTCTGCTTCCGTTCCGAGCCGCTTTCGCCCTCGGACTTTCTGAGGGTCGCGCGCCTGTTCGGCGAGCCGCAATTGCAGCTCCTCCGCCATCGCCGCCACGGCGAGACGCCGGAAGTCTCGATGCTGGAAAGCACCTATAAGCGGCCCGAGGACAAGCCGGACGACCTGACGCTGGTGCGCCTCTCCGGCTGGCACACGGACGACAGCTATTTCACCGTGCCGGCCAAGGCGACCATGCTCCAGTCGCTTGCGTTGCCGTCTTCCGGAGGCGAGACCCGCTTCTGCAACACCCGCCGGGCCTGGGAGGTGCTGGATGAGGATGTGAAGGCGCGGATCGAGGGCGCGCAGGCGGTTCATGGCTATGACACGCCGCGCGCGCCGGGCCGGGCCGAAAAACGCACGGCAGAGGAGGCGGCGGAGACGCCCGACGTTCTCCATCCGCTTGTGCGCACCCATGAGGACACGGGCAGGAAGGCCATCTATTTCAACCCGAACCGCACCGACCGTGTGGTGGGTCTGGAACGCGCGGAAAGCGACGCGCTGCTCGACAACCTTTACGCGCACATGACCGCCGACCGTTTCCGCTACGACCATTCCTGGCGGCTCGGCGATATCCTGCTCTGGGACAATCGTTGCCTGGTGCATTCGGTGAACACGGACTTCCCCGTGGGCGAGGAGCGGCGGCACCAGCGCATTCTGCTCAAGGGAGCGAAGCCGATATGAGCGTGCATTTCGAACCGTTGGCGCCGGCTGTGGGCGCGGAAGTCAAAGGCGTGGACCCGCGCCGGCCTCTCGACCCGGAAACCGTGGCGGAGATCGAGGCCGCGTTCGCGGAATACGGCGTGCTGCTGTTCCGCGAGGCGCCCATGGACCCCGGGGATCTCATGGCGTTCTCCCGCCATTTCGGCCCGCTCCAGCCGCATGTGCAGCGCGCCTACCACCACCCCGACGCGCCGGACGTTGTGGTGATGACCAACCAGCATGCGGACGGCAGTTTCGACGAGACCGGCGCCCGGCGCGGCGCCATCGAGAATGTCCGCAACGGCTGGCATTCGGACCTCGCCTACGATGCGATACCGGCCAAGGCGACGCTCCTGCATGCGACGAACGTGCCGTCCTCGGGCGGCAATACCTGCTTCGCCAGCGCCGCCGCCGCCTACGAGGCGCTGCCGGAGGAGACGCGGGAACGCGCGCGCGGCCTTGAATGCCTGTTCGTCTATGGCACGGACCAGCGCAACAAGAGCCTCGCCATCGCGGCGCAGTCGCTGGAGAAGGAACAGCGCGCGACCCATCCGGTCATCAATGCGCATGCGGTGACAGGGCGGGCGGCGATCTACGCCAATCCGATGTCCACCGTCGGCATTGTCGGCATGGATCAGGAGGAAGCGGACCGGCTGCTGGACGAGATGTTCGACATGCTGGACCGGCCGGAATTCCGCTGGGAGCATGAGTGGTCCGTCGGCGACACGCTGATGTGGGACAATCGCGGCGGCACCATGCATTGCGGGCGGCTCGATTACCCGCGCAGCGAGCTGCGCCGCTTCCTGCGCACGACGGTCACCGGCGGCCCCATCCTGCCGGCCTGAGGAGAGGACGCGGGCGATGACCTTCCGCGCCGAACACTGGAGCCTGCGCAAGCCGGCGGTGCGCTCGCGGCACGGCCTTGTCGCCGCGCAGGAGAGCGAGGCGGCGGAGCAGGGCGCGGCGGTGCTCAAGGCCGGCGGCAATGCGGTG
>JAJECZ010000422.1 GCA_022821735.1 Alphaproteobacteria bacterium
TCGCGGTCCACTGCCCTGTCGTTCTCGGCCGCCGCCCGTTCGCAGAGCTTCCAGTTGTTCGCGTGCGCCTCCAGCGCCTCGGGCGAGGTGCCGCCGATGGAGAGCATGCCGAGCCCGTGCCGGCCCGCCGCCAGCCCGCCCGCCGGCGAGCGCGCGCAGGCCACCGCCATCTCCATGTGCGGCCAGCTGTAGTTCGGCATCTGCAGCTGCGCCTCGCGGAGCTCGAACCAGTCCGTCTTCATTGACACGCGCTCGCCCCGGAGCAGCGCCATCAGCGCGTCGAGGGCCTCGTTCATCATGCGGCGCTGCTCGCGCGGGTCGATCCCCATGCGGAAAGCGTCGCCTGCGAGTGCGCCCGGCCCCACGCCGAACATGCTGCGCCCCTTCGTCATGTGGTCGAGCTGCACCATCCGGTCGGCGAGCGCGAACGGATGGTGGTAGGGCAGCGAGACGACGCCCGTGCCGAGCCGGATATGCCGGGTGCGTTCGGCCGCCGCGGCTATGAACATTTCCGGGCAGGCGATGATCTCGAAACCGCCGGAATGGTGTTCGCCGATCCATGCCTCGTGGTAGCCGAGCCGGTCGAGATGCTCGACCAGTTCCATGTCCCGGTCGAGGCAGGCGGTCGGGTTCTCGTTCACCGGGTGGAAAGGGGCAAGGAAGATGCCGAAGCGGAGCGGGGCGGGCATGGGGGTACTGGTCCTTCTGGCAGGTCGCCGCGCATATTGCCCCTGCGGTCCCGATAAGGAAAGGCGCAGGCCTCCTGCTGCCTACGGCGCCTTGAGCGCGCGCCATGGACGGACCGCGGGAATGGCAAGCAGGACCAGGGCCATGCAGGCGAGCCCTTCCGCAGCCATGATGCCGACCGCGGTCTGGGCGCCGAAATGCTCCGCCATGAACCCGACATGCAGTGTGCCGACCGGCCCGCCCGCGCCGATGGAAACGGTCATCACTCCCATGACGCGCGCACGGATCGCCGGCGCGGCGCTGTACAGGATCAGTGCGCCCTGCATGGCCGCGAAACCCGCGAAGCCGATGCCGCTCGCCAACAGCACGGCCATGGCCTCGGGATAGCCCGGGGTGAAGGAAAAGCCGATAACGCAGGCGAGAAACGTTGCGCCCGAAATTACATAGAGGCGCAGGAAATGCCGGGGCCGGACGAACGCGGCTATGGCCAGCGCGGTGGCGAAGGCAGTCGCGGCCTCGGCGGACATCAGCGAGCTGGTCGCGAGCGCATCGAGTTCCAGCGCTCCCTTGCCGATAACCGGGATCATGTTGAGATAGGGGAAGCCGAAGACATTCATCATCACGGTCAGCAGGACCGTGCCCAGCACTACCGGCGCGTGCGGCAGATAGGCGAAGGCGTCGCGGACATCGGCGAAGATGCCTCTGCCGGCGGGCGGTGCGGGCGGCCTCCGGTAGGAGGTGAAAAGCAACAGCAACGCGCCGCCGCCGAAACAGACCACGCTTGCCAGATAGGCGCCTGAAATGCCGATGGTGAGCATCAGCGCGCCGCCGGCGAGCGGCCCCAGCATCCGGGTAAGGTTGGCGGTGGCGCTGTCCAGGGCCATGGCGGTGCCGAACCGCGACGGCCCGGCGAGGTCCCCCAGCATGGTGCGCCGGACCGGGAAGTCGAGCGCCCAGATGACCCCGCTGCAAAAGACCCCCGCCGCGACGTGATAGACCGTCAGCTCGCCGAGGAACGCCAGGAAGGCCAACAGGCCCATGACGGCGGCCATGGCGGCGAAGGCAGTGAGGAGGATCCTGCGGCGGTCGCCGCGTTCCGAGAGCGCGCCGGCAAAGGCGCCAAGCAGGAACATCGGCGCCTGGCGGAGAAACAGCACCAGCGCGACCGCCATAGGCGAGCCTGTTTCTTCGACGACGAACCAGCCTACGGCCAGCACTTCAAGCCAGCGCACGCCGCCGGCCAGCGCACCGGCCGCCCAGGCGCGGCGGAAGCGCTTGCGGGACAGCAGACGCAGCGGCGCGGCAGCTATGGCCCGGCGGGGCATGACCTCGCCCTCAAACCCCGCTGCGCAGGCCTATCGACAAAAGGCCCGGCGCTCGGCCGGGCCTTTCGGATGAGTTGGTGGAGCCAAGGGGATTTGAACCCCTGACCTCTTGAATGCCATTCAAGCGCTCTCCCAGCTGAGCTATGGCCCCCCAAGGTTTCCCGCCGGCGTGCAAGCCAGAGGCAGGCAAGCCGGAGACGGACAATATAATCGCTGGCGACAATTGCGGGCAAGTGCGGGCCGGCGGATCAAACCTCGTCCTCCCCATCCGTTTTGCCGGCGGCGGGAACGACCTCGCCGAGATCGTCGTCGTCCAGATCCTCGACGTCCTCCTCGTCCTCGTTCTCGTCTTCGAGACCGATATCGTCTTCGGCCTCGTCCTTCGGCGCCGGCTTCTTGGGCGCCGGGCGCGGGGCGGGCGGCTTGACGCGACGGGGTTTCTGGAAATTCGCCTGCGGATGCACCGCCCCGCATTCAGGGCAGACCGCAGGGTCCCTTCCGAGGTCGTAGAACTTGGCGCTGCATGATGGACAGACACGCTTGCTGCCGAGGTTCGGTCGGGCCACGGGCGGTCTCCGGAAAGCGGACAAAGCGAAAGCGGCGAGCGTTTGCCAGAAGGCCGGCGGAGTGTCAAAACGAATTCGACCGAACGACGGAACAGATAAGGAGGATGGACCTGTGACGGCGACAGGCCGGGCGGTTTCGCGCCCGTGCGGCGCCCTTGAGGGAGAGGTCAGCGCGCCGGGCGACAAATCCGTTTCGCACCGGGCGCTGATGCTTGCCGGCCTGGCGGTCGGCGAGACGAAGGTCGACGGGCTGCTCGAAGGCGAGGACGTGCTGGCGACTGCCGCCGCGCTGCGCGCACTTGGCGTGGAGGTGGAGCGCGCCGGGCCGGGCCGCTGGCGGGTTTATGGCCGGGGGGTCGGCGGGTTGACCGAGCCGGAAGACGTGCTCGACATGGGCAACTCCGGAACTGCCGCGCGGCTTCTGCTGGGCCTGCTGGCGACCCATCCGCTGACGGCGACGCTGACCGGTGACACGTCGCTCAGGTCGCGCCCGATGCGCCGGGTGAGCGAGCCGCTCTCCCGATTCGGCGCCGCATTCCATGGCCGGGCGGACGGGAGGCTGCCACTCACTGTCGTCGGCACCCGGAGCCCCGTGCCGGTGTACTATGAACTGCCGGTCGCCTCGGCGCAGGTGAAATCAGCGGTGCTGCTCGCCGGGCTGAACACGCCGGGCGAGACGGTGGTGGTGGAGCCGTCGCCGACGCGCGACCACACGGAACGCATGCTGCGGCATTTCGGAGCATGCGTGCAGCAGGAGGAGGGCGGCGCGGTGCGGCTCACCGGCGAGCCGGAACTGACCGCAAGCGCGATCTCGGTGCCGGGCGACATTTCCTCGGCGGCGTTCCCGCTTGCGGCTGCCGCCATCGTGCCAGGCTCGCGAGTTGCGGTAACCGGCGTCGGCCTCAATCCGGGCCGTATCGGGTTCCTCGACACGCTGCGCGAAATGGGTGCCGCGCTCACCGTCGCCAATGAGCGGGTCGAGGGCGGCGAGCCGGTCGGCGACGTCACCGTGGACTGGAGCCCGCTCACCGCTGTCGATGTGCCGCCGGAGCGCGTGCCGAGCATGATCGACGAATTCCCGGTCCTTGCAATCGTCGCGGCATTCGCCGAGGGAACCACGCGCATGTCGGGCCTGGCCGAGCTGCGCGTCAAGGAAAGCGACCGCCTGGGTGCGATGGCGGCCGGACTGGAGGCCTGCGGCGTCGCCGTGCGGGAGAGCGCCGACACCCTGGAGGTTGTGGGCGGCCGGCCGCAGGGCGGCGTCGAAATTGCAAGCCGGCTGGACCATCGCATTGCCATGGCCTTCATGGTGCTGGGAATGGGCGCGCGCGAGGCCGTGCGGATCGACGATATCGCGCCGGTAGCGACTTCCTTTCCCGGCTTCGTCGGGCTGATGAACCGGCTCGGCGCGGCGATCGAGGCGTGATCGTCACCATCGACGGGCCGGCAGCTGCCGGTAAGGGCACGCTGGCGCGCCGGCTCGCGACCGCCCTCGGCTACGTGTATCTCGACACGGGTGTGCTCTACCGCGCCGTCGCAAAGTCGGTGCTCGACGCGGGCGGCGACCCGGACGACGGCGCGGAGGCCGCCGCGCACGCGGAAGCGTTGGAGCCGGCTGTGCTGGAAGATCCCGGCCTGCGGGGCGAGGAGGTGGGCGATGCGGCGTCCCGCGTGGCCGCCCTGCCGGCGGTTCGGACGGCCCTGCTGGCGTTTCAGAGGCGGGTGGCGGCGACGCCGCCGGGAGCCGTGCTGGACGGGCGCGACACCGGAACCGTGATATGTCCGGAGGCGGAGCTCAAGCTGTTCGTGACCGCGAGCATCGAGGAGCGTGCGCGCAGACGCCTGGAAGAGTTGCGTTCCCGGGGGGAAACGCATAAGTTACCGCAGGTTCTGGCCGAGGTTGCCGCGCGCGACTCGAGAGACCGCGCCCGGCCGACCGCGCCACTGCGGCCGGCAGACGACGCCGTTGAGATCGACACCACGGGAATGACCCCGGATGCGGTCTTCGAGCGGGCGTTGCTGCTGGCGGGTGAGCGTCTCGCAGTAGTTGAAGGCGGGTCGGGCCCGAGCGGAAAATAAGGAAGGACTGGCCTGTCGTTCGCCGGGGAAGCGCGGATGGCGAGCCGGTTTGCAGTTGGAAAGGAACGCAACAGCCGAATGGCTACTTCTCTTGCCGAAACCGGCGCGGCAGGCGCCGAAAAGGAAAACTTCGCAGCCCTGCTGGAAGAGTCGCTGGACGCGACCAGGGGCTTCGAAGGAACGGTCGTCAAAGGCAGGGTCATCGCGGTCGAAAACGACATGGCGCTGATCGATGTCGGGCTCAAGGCCGAAGGCCGGGTGCCCCTCAAGGAGTTCGCGACGCCCGGCCGGCCGGCGGAAATCTCGACCGGCGACGAAGTCGAGATCTATGTCGAGCGCCTCGAGGACAAGAACGGCGAGGCGGTGCTCAGCCGCGACAAGGCGAAACGCGAGGAAGCCTGGAGCCATCTTGAAAACGCGTTCAAGGCCAGCGACAAGGTCTCCGGCGTTATCTTCGGCAAGGTGAAGGGCGGATTCACCGTCGATCTTTCCGGCGCGGTCGCCTTCCTTCCGGGCAGCCAGGTGGATATCCGCCCGGTGCGCGACATCGGGCCGCTGATGGGCGCTCCGCAGCCCTTCCTGATCCTCAAGATGGACCGTTCGCGCGGCAACATCGTGGTGTCGCGGCGCGCGGTGCTGGAAGAGAGCCGTGCCGAGGCGCGCAACGAACTCATCGCCAACTTGCGCGAAGGCCAGGTGCTGAATGGCGTCGTCAAGAACATCACCGACTACGGCGCCTTCATCGACCTCGGCGGCGTGGACGGGTTGCTGCATGTCACCGACATCGCCTGGCACCGCATCAACCATCCGAGCGAAGCCCTCCAGATCGGCCAGACGGTCGAGGTCCAGGTCATCCGGTTCAACCTCGAAACCCAGCGTATTTCGCTCGGCATGAAGCAGCTGCAGGTGGATCCGTGGGAGGGAGTGGCGCTCAAATATCCGGTGGGCGCGAATTATCGCGGCCGCGTCACCAACATCACGGACTACGGCGCTTTCGTGGAACTTGAGCCGGGTGTCGAGGGCCTCGTTCATGTCTCGGAGATGAGCTGGACCAAGAAGAACGTCCATCCCGGCAAGATCGTCTCCACCAGCCAGGAAGTGGATGTACGCATCCTCGACCTGGATCTGGAGAAGCGCCGCATCAGCCTCGGCATCAAGCAGACGCAGGGCAATCCTTGGGAGAGTTTCCTGGAGCAGTTCCCGCTTGGCAGCACCGTCGAAGGCGAGGTCAAGAACATCACCGAGTTCGGACTGTTCGTCGGCCTTCCGGGCGAAATCGACGGCATGGTGCATCTCTCCGACCTCGCTTGGGGACGCCAGGGCGACGACGCGGTGCAAGATTTCTCCAGAGGCGATACGGTCCAGGCGAAAGTGCTGGATGTGGACGTTGAAAAGGAGCGCATCAGCCTGGGCATCAAGCAGCTCAGCGAGGACCCGTTCGAGAGCGCGACGCGCGCCGGTTCGCGCGGCGCCGGCGGCGGCATACGCCGCGGCACGGTGTTGACCGTGACGGTCGCGTCCGTTCTGGAAAATGCGCTCGAGGTGACGCTGCCGGGCGAACTGACCGGCATTATCCGGCGCAGCGAACTGGGGCGTGAGCGATCGGAGCAGCGGCCGGACCGCTTCGCCGTCGGCGAGCGGGTCGATGCCAAGATCACCCAGGTGGACAAGGCCGGCCGGCGTATCCAGCTTTCGATCAAGGCGCTGGAAATCGACGAGGAACGCTCGGCGATGGAGCAATTCGGCTCTTCCGACAGCGGCGCCAGCCTGGGCGATATCCTGGGCGCGGCGCTTCGCAACCGCGCGCGGCAGGACGAGAACGAGAGCGAAAACGTCAACGCGGACGAGAGCAGCGACGCGGAAGAGAACGACAACGCCGATGGTTAGCCGGGGCGGCGGACGCAAGTGGCTGCAATCCGTGCGATTCACCATGCGCGGCTGAAGCGCCACCTGCGTATCTGGCGGTTCGCGGCTCTCGTCGTCGCGGCGGCTGCTCTGGCGGCGGTGCTCTACTCGGTAATGGGCCCCTCCGCTGGCGGCGAGGACCATGTGGCGCGCGTCCATGTCGAGGGGTTTATTCGCGACGATCGCGCCCTGCGGCGCCGGCTGGACGAGATCGCTGCAGACGAGCGCGCCGTGGCGCTGCTGGTCGTTATTGACAGTTCCGGCGGGTCCGCCGCCGCCGCCGAAGCACTCTATATGGCGCTCAGGAAGGTGGGCGCAGCCAAACCGGTCGCCGCCATATTGGGCTCGAGGGCGGCGTCGGGCGCCTATCTGGTTGCTATCGGCGCAGACCACATTTTTGCGCGCAACGCCACACTGACGGGTTCCATCGGTGTCATTCTCCAGGCACCGCAGGTCGCCGGACTTCTGGAAACGCTCGGCGTCGGCGTGGAGGTCGTACGCAGCGGCCCGTTGAAAACGGTGCCGAACCCGGTCGAGCGGTTGTCGCCTGCGGGGCGCGCTGCCGTCCAGACCCTCGTGGATGAAATTTTTTCCATGTTCGTGGATATGGTGGCCGAACGCCGGCCGCTCAGCCGGACGGAAGTCCTGGCAGTGGCGGACGGCCGCGTGTTTACGGGACGATCAGCCGTCGGAAACGGTCTTGTCGATGCAATTGGCGGTGAGGCTGCGGCGCGCGAGTGGCTTGCAGAGGAGCGCGGCATTGACCGCAGCCTCGCAGCGATCGATCGGGATCCGGAACGCGATGCCGGCTGGCTGGATCGGATCGCCGGCCGTTTGTTTGGGAAAAATACCGCTGCTGAAGGTCTTTTGCTTGACGGGCTGATAGCGGTTTGGCATCCTGCACTTTAATTCTATCTTACTGACTTAGTGACGATGGGGGATTGTACATGACGCGTTCCGAACTCATCAGGCGAATAGCGGAACGGAATCCCGAATTAGCTCACAGCGATGCGGTGAAGTTAGTTGCAACCTTTTTCGATGAAATCTCGGAAGCGTTATCGCGTGGCGACCGCATCGAATTGCGCGGTTTCGGTGCGTTTTGGACCAAGCGGAGGAGCGAGCGTATCGGGCGCAATCCGGCTACCGGAGCGCCCGTACCGGTCGATGCGAAGTATCTTCCGGCCTTCAAGGCGGGAAAACGCCTCCGCGAACGATTGAACAGCGAATCGGAGTAAAGGTGGGGATATCGTGGCGTTCATCCGGGCAGCTTGCATTCTGCTAATCGCCCTGGTTGCGGCTCTCTTTGCAGTCGAGAACATGCACGAAGTCGCGATTGGTGTTTTCCCGGTTGCATCGACCGTATCGCTGCCGGTTTACCTCATCGTTCTGGCGCCGCTTGCAGCCGGCCTGATAGCAGGCTGGGCTTTTGCCCGGATTTCCGGCAGCAGGGCGCGCGGCCGGCGACTGCGCCGGGAAGCCGTGCGGACGGCGAACAGGAAAGAGGCAGGGAGGGTGCGCGGAACCGGAAAAAATACGGCGCTGCCAGCCGCTCCCTGATGCCGGTCCGGGTAAAGATTTGCGGCATCCGGAACCGACAGGTTCTGAAGAGCGCCGTGGAGGGCGGTGCGGCAGCGGTCGGTTTCGCCTTTGTCGCAGGAAGCCCGCGAGAGGTATCGCCGGAGGACGCGGCCCGGCTCGCACCGCATGTTCCGCCTGCGATGCTCAAGGTCGGGCTTTTCGTGGATGCCGGCGACGAAGCCATCGGTGCGGCCGTGGAGGCGTCCGGACTGGACGCGCTGCAGCTGCACGGCAGTGAAACGCCGGAGCGGGCCGCGGAGGTTCGCCGGCGCTTCGGTCGCGAAGTATGGAAGGTGCTGCCCGTCGCGGAGAGGGCGGATGTTGCGGCGGCCTTTGCTTTCGAAGAGGCGGCCGACCGGCTCCTGTTCGACTCGCGGCCGCCGGCAGGCGCGCGCCTGCCGGGCGGCAACGCCATAGCCTTCGACTGGTCGCTGCTGGCCCCGCCTTTGCCGAAGCTGCCCTGGCTGCTGTCCGGAGGGTTGACGGCCGGCAACCTGGAGGAGGCGGTGCGCGTCTCCGGCGCACGCATGGTCGATGTGTCGTCCGGCGTTGAACGGAACCGGGGCCAGACGGATCCGGTATTGGTCCGCGCCTTTCTGGAGAAGGCGGCGGCGCTTTGATTCCGAAGCCTGCGCGCGTATGGTCCGACGCGATTGCGCGATCCGGGGAACGAACGCGATGAGTCCCGATACCGCCAACAGCTACCGCATGGGACCCGACGAGCGCGGGCATTTCGGCCTCTATGGCGGCCGCTATGTCGCCGAGACCCTGATGCCGCTGATCCGCGAGGTCGGCGCCGCCTATGAGGAGGCGAAGAACGATTCGGCGTTCCACGAAGAGATGGGCCGGTTCCACAAGCACTATACCGGGCGTCCGAGCCCGCTCTATTGCGCCGAGCGGCTGACGGCGCATCTGGGCGGCGCGAAAATCTACTTCAAGCGCGACGAGCTGAACCACACCGGGTCGCACAAGATCAACAACTGCCTCGGGCAGATTCTTCTTGCCCGCCGCATGGGCAAGACGCGGATCATCGCGGAGACCGGGGCGGGGCAGCACGGCGTGGCGGCGGCGACGGTGTGTGCGCGCTTCGATCTGCCCTGCACGGTCTATATGGGGTCGGTCGATATCGACCGGCAGGCGCCGAACGTCTTTCGCATGCGCCTCCTCGGCGCGGAGGTGAGGGCGGTCGAGAGCGGCTCGCGGACGCTCAAGGACGCCTTGAACGAGGCGCTCCGCGACTGGGTCGCCAATGTCCACGATACCTTCTACATCATCGGCACGGCCGCCGGCCCCGCTCCCTATCCTGAAATGGTGCGGGACTTCCAGTGCATCATCGGCGACGAGGTCCGGACGCAGATTACTGAGGCCGAGGGACGGCTGCCGGACACGGTTGTCGCCTGCATCGGCGGCGGCTCGAATGCGATAGGACTGTTCCATCCTTTCCTTGACGACCCGGATGTCCGCATCGTCGGGGTGGAAGCGGCGGGGCATGGGCTGGAGAGCGGGGAGCATGCCGCCTCGCTTACCGGGGGCTCCCCGGGCGTGCTGCACGGCAACCGCACCTATCTCCTCCAGAACGACGACGGCCAGATCACGGATGCCCATTCGATCTCGGCCGGCCTCGACTATCCGGGCATCGGGCCGGAGCACGCCTGGCTCAAGGATGTCGGGCGGGCGGAATATGTGTCGGCGACGGACGCGGAAGCGCTGGAAGCCTTCCAGCTTTGCGCCCGGCTGGAGGGCATCATCCCCGCACTGGAGCCTGCGCATGCGCTCGCCTGGGTGATCCGCGCCGCGCCCGAGCTGCCGCGGGACCATATTCTGGTGATGAACCTGTGCGGACGCGGCGACAAGGACGTCTTCAGCGTCGGCGATGCGCTGGGAATCGCCCTGTGAGCCGGATCGCGGCACGCTTCTCCGCATTGCGCGAGGGGGGCCGCGCCGCTTTCATGCCCTTCGTCAGCGGCGGCGACCCGGATTTCGACACGAGCCTCGCCGTTCTGCGCCGCCTTAGGGACGCCGGTGCGGATTTGCTGGAGATCGGCGTTTCGTTCACGGACCCGATGGCGGACGGGCCGACGATTCAGGCCGGCGGTGCACGCGCTCTCGCTGCGGGCATGACAACGAAGCGGGTCCTCGACCTGGTGCGCGCCTACCGGGCGGAGGACGACAAGATGCCAATTGTCCTCATGGGTTACTTCAACCCGATCTACCGCTATGGCGCGGAGCGCTTCGCGACGGATGCGAAGGCGGCGGGCGTGGACGG
This sequence comes from Alphaproteobacteria bacterium, assembly GCA_022821735.1. Lineage (GTDB taxonomy): Bacteria > Pseudomonadota > Alphaproteobacteria > Bin95 > Bin95 > Bin95. The sequence goes on from JAJECZ010000422.1 coordinate 10,407, forward strand.
GCTGATTACCGTCGATCTGCCGCCCGAAGAGGAAGACGAGTTGCGCGGGCCCGTCGAGCGTGCGGGCCTCGACATCGTCCGCCTCGTCGCGCCGACGACGGACGAGGACCGTCTTCCGCTCGTGCTCGAGCGGGCGAGCGGCTTCGTCTATTACGTCTCGATCGCCGGCATCACCGGCACGCGCTCGCCGACCATGGCGGACGTGGAATTCGCCGTCGGACGCCTGCGCCGCTTCACCGACCTGCCGGTCGCGGTGGGCTTCGGCATCAACACGGCCGAGCAGGCCGGCGCCGTCGCCCGCGTCGCCGACGGGGCGGTCGTCGGCTCCGCGCTCGTGCGCGAGATCGGGGCGGGCGGCCCGGACATGCTGGACCGCGTCGGCGCGCTCGCCCGCGAGCTTGCCGGCGGTGTCGCGGGAGCGCGCGCATGAACTGGCTGACCGAATTCGTCCGGCCGCGCCTGCGCAGCCTCGTGCGCAAGACGGACGTGCCGGAGAACCTCTGGCTGCAATGCGACAATTGCGGCCAGATGATCTTCCACCGCGAACTGCGAGAGCTGGTCAATGTCTGCCCGCACTGCGACCACCATATGCGCCTCGATGCGCCGGGCCGCCTTGCCATGCTGTTCGACCACGGCATCTACGAGACCATCGAGCTGCCCGATGCGCCCGTCGATCCGCTCAGGTTCCGCGACCGGCGGCGCTATACCGACCGCCTGAGGGACGCCCAGTCGCAGTTGAAGGTGAAGGACGCCATGCAGGTGGCGCACGGCACCATCGACGACCAGCCGGCGGTTGTGGCGCTGCTCGATTTCGCCTTCATGGGCGGTTCGATGGGGATTGCCGTGGGCGAGGCGTTCCTGGCCGCGGCCCGGCTGGCGGTGGTGCAGCGGGCCGCGCTCATCGCGGTGACGGCGTCGGGCGGCGCCCGGATGCAGGAAGGCATCCTGTCGCTGATGCAGATGCCGCGCACGACCATCGCGGTCGCCGAGGTCAGGGAAGCGGGGCTGCCCTATATCGTGCTGTTGACCGACCCGACCACGGGCGGCGTCTCGGCGTCGTTCGCCATGCTGGGCGATGTCGCCATCGCGGAACCGGGCGCGGCCATCGGCTTTGCCGGGCAGCGGGTCATCCAGCAGACGATCCGCGAGACCCTGCCGGAGAACTTCCAGCGCGCCGAATATCTGTACGACCACGGCATCATCGACATGGTGGTGCATCGGCGGGAGTTGCGCGGCACGCTCGGCAGCCTGCTTTCGATGCTGATGCAGCCCAAACCGGCGCCGGTCGAGGTTGAGGGCGCGCCCCTGCTGGCCAATCCGGAAATCCCCGAAACGGCGGCGGCGAACGATCCCGGCGGGGCGGACCCGGAGCAGATCGGGGGTTGAGCGCGCTCGACCCGGTGCTGGCGCGGCTGACGGCGCTGCATCCGAAGCTGATCGATCTCAAGCTGGACCGGGTGCAATGGCTCCTGGAGCGGCTGGGGAATCCCGAGCACCGCCTGCCGCCCACGATCCATGTCGCGGGCACCAACGGCAAGGGCTCCACCGTCGCCTTCATGCGCGCCATGCTCGAAGCTGCCGGCTGGCGCGTCCATGCCTATACCTCGCCGCATCTGGTGCGGTTCAACGAGCGCATCGTCGTGGCCGGGGAGATGCTCCCGGACGGTGAGCTCCTGGCGCTGCTGGAGGAGTGCGAACGGGCGAACGAAGGCCGGCCGATCACCTTCTTCGAGATCACGACCGCGGCGGCCTTCCTTGCCTTTTCCCGCGCCCCCGCCGACATGCTGCTGCTGGAGGTCGGCCTCGGCGGCCGGCTCGACACCACCAATACCGTCGAACGCCCGGCGGTGACGGCGATTGCGCCGGTCGCCCGCGACCACACGCAATTCCTCGGGGAGACGCTGGCGGAGATCGCCGCCGAGAAGGCCGGCATCATAAAGCCCGGCGTCCCGCTGGTGCTCGCCCCGCAGGAGGCGGAGGCGAAGGCCGTCATCCTGGCGAAGGCGGCGGAGGCGGGCGCGCCCGTCCATGACGGCTGGCGGGTGTCGGAAGGCGTGTTCCACGGGCACCGCCTGACGCTCCCCCTGCCGAGGCTCGGCCTTGCCGGCGCGCACCAGGCGGGCAATGCCGGCCTTGCGCTTGCCTGTCTCGAAGGATTCGATCTGCCGGAGGCGGCGCTGGTTCGGGGCCTCGAAACCGCGCGCTGGCCGGCCCGGCTCCAACGGCTGTCGGAAAGGCCGGAAATCTGGCTCGACGGCGGCCACAACCCGGCGGCGGGCCGCGTGCTGGCGGACTGGCTGGCCGGGCGGGGAGGGGGCTTCGACCTCGTCGTCGGCATGCTGGACACCAAGGACCGCGACCGGTTCCTCGCCGCGCTGGCGCCGCATGTCGGGCGGACGGTGGCGGTGCCCGTGCCCGGCAGCGCGGCGTCCGTGCCCGCCGAAGCGCTGGCCGGAACCGCGCGCGCCGCCGGCATGGACGCCTCGGCCGCGCCGGACGTGGAAACCGCGCTGGAACGGCTGGGCCCCTCCGGTCCGGTGCTGATCGCTGGCTCGCTCTACCTCGCCGGCGCGGTGCTAGGCGGCCTCCGGGGCCGGTGGAGATTTATTTCCTGAACGGGCTTGCAATCCGCCAGACCTAAGACTATATTCTCTCTCACGTCAAAGACTCCGGAGGGAGAGCGTGACCTGAGGCAAGGGCCGGGACCGGCCTTCCGCGACTATTTCGATCCTGGAGCCGGTTTCCCGGCAAACAGGACAGGTGCGCCCGTCCGCACGCCTGCAAACGGGAATACCGCGTTATTGTCCCGGCGAGGTTGGGCGGTTTCAGCGGAAAGTGTCCGAAGAAGTTGAGTCGATCCGGCGCGAATTCGTCGGCGGCCGGCCGATCCGCCGCTCGACGCCGTGGCGTTTGAGGAAGCGCTTCATTGCGCTGTGGCTGAAGACGAGTCCCTGCTCGCGAAGCGCCGCGCACAACGCATGCGTGGGTAGGTCCGGGTCCGCCTCCAGCAGGGCGAATATCCGGTCCCGCTCCGCCTCGATTCTCCAGGCGCGGGTCCTGCCGGTCCGCTCCTTCGGCCGCAGGTGGCCGCGCGCGCGTTCCAGCCGCCGCCAGCCGGCGATGGTGCCCACGCCGACGCGGAACAGCCGGGCCGCCTCCGCCCGGGTCATCCCCTCCGCCAGCGCCGCCATCACCCGCACCCTGAGTTCCACGGGAAGCGCCTTGCCCATATCCGTCCTGCCCTCCTCG
>JAJECZ010000140.1 GCA_022821735.1 Alphaproteobacteria bacterium
CGATCTCTCCAAATTCTGCGTGGAGCCGCAGCCGCCTTTCATGGAGGTCTTCTACAGGCAGCTGTCGCTGCGCTCGCTGCATGCGCTCAAGCTGCACGACAACCTGATGGGCTTCTTCGACAGGCTGTTCGGCGAGGAGGCATTCTGCCCGCCGCATTTCGTGATGCGGCTGGCCTTCCCCTGCAGGGACGAATACGCGACCCCGGCGCACCAGGACTACACGCATTTCGAGGGCAGCCGGCGCAACTGGGCCGCCTGGATTCCGTTCACCGACATCGATGAAGCGCGCGGCGGCCTCGCCGTTGCCGCCGGCTCGCACAAGGGCGGCGTGCTGGACATGCGCCCGGCCTTGGGCGCGGGGCAGATGGTCATCGACGCGGACCTCGACGCCTGCGACTGGCGCTGGAGCCCGATGCAGGTGGGCGACGTGCTCATCCACAACTGCCAGACGATCCACAGGGGCCTGCCGAACGCATCCGGCGCCATGCGCGTCTCGATGGACTGCCGCTACCAGCCCCTGTCGGAACCCGTGGGCGAGAAATATCTCGGCGTCTCGCACCAGATGCGGAGCTGGGAAGACCTCTATGCGGATTGGGAGGAAGACGACCCGCTCAAATATTACTGGCGGGACCTCCCCCTGACGGTCCAGCCCTTCGAATATCGCTGGTACGACCGGCGGGACGAACGCGCCATCGACATGGGCGAGGCCGGAGACCCGGAAGCCCTGCTTGCGCTGGAGAACATATCGCTGAAGCACCGCTCGGCAGCGGTAAGGCGCCGGGCCGAAACGGCGTTGTCGCACCTGCGCGCGGAAGCGGGCTGAGAGCCGAACGTGACCCTCACCGTTCGAGAATCGGCGGCGGCGTGGCGCCGGGCGCGCCGAGATTCGCAGCCGCCTCCCTGCCGCCGAACGATGCGACCAGGGCTGCCTGGTCCGCATGGGCCTGCCGGTTCACTTCCGCGGTCGAGCAGATTCGCGCCAGCTCGGCATAGAGGTCCGCCAGCCGCCCGGCATGGGCCGGGTCCCGCGACAGGTCCTCGAGCTCCTCGGGGTCCGCCGCGAGGTCGAAAAGTTCCGGCGCAAAGCCTTCGTAATGGATCAGCTTCAGGTTCCCCTTGCGCAGCATGAAGCCGCCCTCGACTGCGCCTATGGCGTGGTACTCGGAGAACACGGCGCGCTCGTCGTCGCGGGGTCCGGCCGCAATGGCGTAGAGAGACCTGCCCGGCCGGTTGGTTTCGAGCCTCGCATCGAAATGGTCGAGGATCGTTTCGGAGAGGTCGAGCAAGCTGACCGGCGTGCCGCAGACGCCCCGGGGCGTCTGCGGCCCGGCCAGGATCAACGGCACCGCAGCCGCCTCCTCGTAGAAATTGCCCTTGCCCCAGGAGCCGCGCGCGCCGAGGTCCTCGCCATGGTCCGAGGTGTAGACGACCGTCGTGCTGCCGCTTAGCCCCGCCCCCTCCAGCGCGGCCAGGATCTTCCCGACATTGTCGTCGAGATACGAGCAAAGCCCGTAATAGGCGGCCATGGCGCGCAGGCGCTCTTCTGCATCCGTGAAGGCGTTCTCCGTATCCAGGAGGTCGTCGTGCAGCCTGACCCAGGGGTGCGGCTCAAACCCGCTGCCGGGCCCCAGCTTGACCTCGGGGAGGCTCTCCAGCGGATAGAGGTCGTAGAACTCCTGCGGGCAGACGAGCGGGAAATGCGGCGCGACCAGCCCGACGAAAAGGCACCACGGGCCTTCGTCTCCCGACCGGGCCGTCAGCCAGTCGACGGCGCAAGCCGTCACATCGGCGTCGTAGGCGGTATAGGGGCTCTCGCCGGGGCCGATATACTCGCCCAGCATGCGGCTTCCGGGCCTGACGCGCTCGTCGAGCGAGCGCGTTGCGGCCCAGACCATCCCTACGCCGCCCGCCACATTCATCGGAATCGTCTGGTGGTCGAAGCCCGTCGGGTCCTCCGCGTCGCGGTAGTGCAACTTGCCGATGGACTCGACCGGCACGCCGCGCGCCTGCAGCGCGTGCCCCCAGCCGGGCGTCTTGCCCGTATAGGGCATGGCGTTGTCCCAGAGGCGCAGCCGGTGGACATATTGCCCGGTGGCGAACGCCGCCCGCGCAGGCACGCAGATCGGACAGGGCGTATAGGCATCGGTGAAGCGCATGCCGCGCGCTGCGAGGGCGTCGAGGTGCGGGGTCTGCGCGATGGGATGCCCCGCCGAACCCATCGCACGCGCCTGGTGCTCGTCCGACATCAGGATCAGGAGGTTGGTCTTGCGTGGCCCGGACATCGGCGATTCCCCTCACGCTTCGATCAGGGTCGGTGGCGTGAAAGCGGTGATTGCGGGTGGCTCTTCTTCGAACCGCTCGACCTCGACCAGCGCTGTCTGCGCGGCGCTGCACTGGGTCAGCGTCGAGGTCGGCCGGTCCGAGGTGAGCACATTGGGATTGCCGTGCTTTTCCAGGGTTCCCGCCGCCGCCGGATCGACGGGGTCGAACCAGGCGCCGGTCGCAAGCTCCACCACGCCCTCGCGAATCGCATCGCTGAGGACGGCGCCGGCAAGGCAGGTGCCCCGGTCGTTGAACACGCGCACGACGTCGCCGTCCGCGATGCCCCTCGCTGCGGCGTCGCCGGGATTCACGCGCATTGCCTCGCGGCCTACAATCTTCGCGGCCCGGCTTACCGAACCGCAGTCGAGCTGGCTGTGGAGCCGCGCGCGCGGCTGGTTGGAGAGCAGGTGCAGCGGGAAGCGCTCCGCCTTCTCGCTGCCGAGCCACTCCGCCGGCTCCTCCCATGTCGGATGGCCCGGTGCGTCCTCGTAACCGAACCCGGCAATGGTCTCCGAGTAGATCTCGATTCGCCCCGATGGCGTCTTGAGCGGCGCGCCTTCCGGGTCCGCGCGGAAATCCGCGAAGGGGACGGGCGGGCTCACAGGCGCGGGGATTTCGAAATAGCCCGCCTCCCGGAAAGCGTCGAAACCCGGCATCTCGATACCGTCCCCGGCGACGCGCTGGCGGTAGAGGTCGTAGAGGTGGCGCAGCCACTCCATCTCGCTGCGGCCCTCCGTGAAGGCCTCGGCGAAACCGAGCCGTTCGGCGAGACCGGTGTATATGTCGTACTCGTTGCGCGCCCCGCCCACCGGGTCGATGGCCTGCTGGCTGGCGACGACGAAGCGGTCGAACTGGGAGGCCGAGATGTCGTTGCGCTCCAGCGTCGTCGTGCAGGGCAGCACGATGTCGGCACGCTTGGCGGCCGGCGTCCACCAGGGCTCGTGGATGATGACGGTGTCCGGCCTGGCCCAGCCCTTCAGCAGGTTGTTCAGGTCCTGGTGCTTGTGGAACGGGTTGCCGCCGCACCAGTAGATCAGCCGGATATCGGGGTAGCGGCGGTCCTCTCCGTTGAAACGGTAGGGCGCGCCCGGACCCAGCAGCATGTCGGCCAGCCGCGCGACTGGAAGTGTGGTGCCGACATCGTTCTTTCCCTTGGGAAGCGCGGGCGGCGCGACCTGCCGGGTCGGGTCGCCGATGCCGTGCATGGCGCCGTAGCCGAAGCCGAATCCGCCGCCGGGCAGGCCGATCTGGCCCAGCATCGCCGCCAGCGCGATGGTCATCCAGTAGGGCTGCTCCCCGCGGTCGGCGCGCTGGACGGACCAGCTGACGCCGATCAGGGTCCGTGAAGACGCCATCCGGCGGGCAAGGCCGCGGATCGTGTCGGCCGGCAGGCCGGAAATGCCGGCGGCCCATTCAGCGTCCCTGGCGGTCCCGTCCGCCTCGCCGAGAAGGTAGGCGGCCAGTCTTTCGAAGCCGGTGCAATAGCGGGCGAGGAAGCCGGCATCGTGCAGGCCTTCGCTGAGCAGCGTGTGTGCGAGCCCCAGCATCACCGCGAGGTCTGTGTTGGGCCGGACGGGGAGCCATTCGGCCCGGACTTCGTCGCCCGTGTCGTCGCGGATCGGGCCGATACAGACGAACCGGGTCCCGGAGTCCGCCGCGCGCCGGTGCCAGTCGGGGGCGTCATGCGCGCCGACGCCGCCCTGGTTGACCATCGCATTCTTGGGCGGCATGCCGCCGAACGTCACCATCAGGTCGGTGTGCTCGACGATCAGCGGCCATGTGTTGACCGGCCCGAACACCGGCTGCATCGAGCCGACGATGCGCGGGACGATGACGCTCGCCGCGCCGACGCTGAAGCTCGTCACCTGGTCCACGAAGCCGCCATGGAGGTTGAGGAAGCGCGTCAACTGGCTGCGGGCGTTATGGAAGACACCCGCGCTGCCCCAGCCCGAGCTGCCGTATATCGCTTCGTTGCCGAACTCCTCCCGGACCCGTTCGAGCTCGGTTGCCACGAGGTCGAGCGCATGGTCCCAACTTACCTGCACGAAGGGCTCGGACCCCCGCGTGGCGGTGTTGGTGCCGGGGCCGCCCTCCAACCAGGACTTGCGCACGGCAGGCGCCGCGATACGGCATTCGGCATGGACCGCGTCGGGAAGCGCGCGGATGAAGGGCGCCGGGCTCGGGTCCCTCTCGAACGGCGTGACGCCGACCAGCCGTCCGTCTCTCGCTTCGGCCGTGAAGGCGCCCCAATGGCTCGCCCCGAATGCGGTCTGCGTCCCGTCAGGCATGTTCCGAACCTCGCAACGACTCGAATTATCGTAGCGCAAGCTGGAGACCGCGCGCGACCGCCGGTCAGTCCTCCGCCGCCATTACCGCTTCGGCCCTGTCAGGGTAGATGATCCGTTCGGCGAAGCGGTGCATGAGGTCGATCTCGTCCTGGCTCCGGTATCTGGGGCTGCTGCCCTTAATCGCGGCCAGATGTTCGGCAATGATGTTGCGGCGCACCTCGGCGGCGAAGGAGGTCAGCCGGTGGTAGGCCTCCGAGATGGTGCGTCCGAGGGTCGTGACGCCGTGTCCGATCAGCACCACGCAATTGGTGTCGGCGATGAAGTCCTTGACCGGTCCGACATCGGTCTCGACGTCGATATCCGCCGCCACGTAGTAGGGCGGCTTGCCGTGGATGAACGGCATGTCGAGCGAGATGATCCGGACTTCTTCGAACGCCCCGGAGCCGAAGAAGGCGATGGTCTCGTCGTGGTGGACATGGATGACCGCCTGGATGTCGGGCCGGAGCCGCAGAATCTCGCGGTTGAGGTAGTGGCCGACGCTCGTCACCGCCTCGCCGTACAGCAGCCGGCTCGTCGGGATGTCGGTGATGACGATGTTGTCCGCGGTCATTTCCTCCAGGGAAATCTCCGCATGCTTTGTGTAGGCCACGCCGTGTTCGAAGTCCGGATGCGGCTTGCGGATCACCATGTTTCCAAGCGTGTTGTGGACATAGCCCCGCCTCGCGACCATGTGCGCGTAGCGGACGAAGGTGGCGGCGGTCTCTCCGTCGAATTCGACCCGGTTATCCATCCTGCCTCTCCTCCTTACCGCAATCCAATATCCCGTAAATTTCAATGGATTGCACGCCTTTAGGGCAATCGCCATGAACTATGGACTGCCTTCCTCACGCCGGGCGGATCGTCCAGTGCAGCGTGTCGCCGTCGGCTTCGGCATCGACCTCCATGAATTGCCGGTGCGAGGCGACGGCGCCCCGCCAAAGCTCGATCCAGCAGGCGAGCAGGCTCTCCCGCTCCGGCCCGGTAAGGCCGCGCACGATCCTGAGTCCCGTCTGGCGCAGGGAAACGGCGCCGCCCCCGGTGTCCTCGACCTCCGCGCCGTCGCCCATGCCCCGGAACATGGCGGCGAGGAAGTCGGCTGTTTCCTCCGGCCCGCCGTCCACGCCGGCCACGGCTTCGGCCATTCGGCGATAGTGCTGCAGGCCGGTCAGCCGCGCGGCGCGCCTGCCGTGCTCCAGCGCCCTCTCCCTGCCAACGGTCCCGACCAGCTCGCCGATGCCGGTGCGGATGAACTCGGCGGCGTAATTCCGGTTGGCCTTCGCGAGCCGTTCCTCGCTCCAGTCGGCCTCGGGCGCCGCGGGCTGCCGGTCCGGATCGAAGGGCGGCGGACGCTCGTCGGGGGCGAAGACCAGGCGCTCGTCATCGGCGAGGTCGCGGTCGTATTCCCTGAAGTAGCCGCAGAACCCGAACTGGCCAGTCACGTCCTCCGAAACGCAGACGAAGCCGAGCCGGGGATTGCCCAGCGTGACGCCGTTCTGCGCATACCAGCCGCGCAGGAAGCCCCGGCCCGCCTCTACTGGCATGCCGCAGATCGCCGGCCCGTCGAACATCCAGCGCGGATAGCGGAAGCGCACCCAGGCCTTGCGGTCGGACTCCTCCATATACTCGACGGGGACGCCGCCAATGACGTTCGAGAGCGTGTGATACCGGGCGCAGGCCACGGCATCGGGCAGGCCTTCCAGCCCCAGTTTCCTGAAGCTCGAAAGGAACTTGTCCTCATGCAGCCGGCGGAAGACCCGGAACAGCCAGTCGCCGACGACCTCCGGCCCCTCACGCATCGCCACCGTGAGTTGCAGGCCCAGCAGATACTGGTGGTGAAGCTCCGCCTGGGCGGACATGGCGGCGGCGTCGGGGGCTTCGACGGTCATCGTTCGGCGTTCCTTCGTTCAGGCTTGCCCGGCTGGGTCTGCGGCCAAAAGTGCCAGGCTGTCCGCGGCGTCCGGCGGCAGGTCCCAGAGGATAGCGCGTATCTCCGGGCGTTCGAGCGCGAGGCCGGCCTTGCGGCGCGGCGCGGGGCGGACAGTGTTGAACGCGACCTCGAGCACCAGCGCCGGCTCGACCGCCCGGACAGGACCGTAGCGCCCGGCGGTGTGCCCGCGTATCCAGCGGTCCAGCCGCTCGCGTTCCGCGTCGGCCAGCCGGCAGGACGCATCGCCGACCGCCACCGGCCCGCCGTCCCCCAGGAGGGCGACGCTGTAGCTCGAACCGCCTGCCCCCGTTGCGGCGGGCTTCGCCGAAAGCAGCAGGGCGCGGGCGGTTCGCGGCGCGGATTTGCGAACGAGCCAGGGCGGCCCGCCGGGAAGGTAGGGCGCGCCGGCCGGCTTCAGCACGACGGAGACGCCCTGCGCGCCAAGGGCGTCGAGCGTCCCGGTCCCGTCGATGGCCAGCAGCGGCGACAGGTCGAGGCGCGGCCTGCCGGCAACCCGCGCCTCCAGCCGCGCCCGGCGCTCGCGGAGCGGCAGGGCGCGGATGTCCTCGCCGGCGTCGAACAGCAGGTCGAAGAGCCGGATGAAGACAGGAGCCTCGGCCGGCAGGCGGCGCGGAACGGTCTTGCGGCCGAGCCGCCTTTCGAGCGCGTCCGGCGGCCCCGGCCGGTAGGGCGGGCCGTCCGGGCCGGCAGCCGCCATGAGCACGCCGTCGAAAACGCCCTCCAGCCCCTCCATGGCGGCGACGAGCTCCGGGAACAGGAAGGAGATGTCGTCTCCCGACCCGCTGTAGAGCCGGCGCCGCCCCGCTTCCGAGACCGGCTGCACGCGCAAGCCCTGCCATAGCCGCTCAGCCCGGTAGCCGGTGAGGTCGAGACCCCCGGCAATCATATCTTCAAGTGGGCGGACCGGCATAAGCGGCCGGAAGCCGGCGACCGAATCGGGGCGCGGCGCGCGGCCTTCCAGCCAGGCGAAGAGGGGGCCGTAAGGTGGGGCCGATCCGTGCCAGACCTCCTCGATGGCGCCGAGGTCGGCCGAAAAGGCAGCGGCGAGCGCCGTTCGCGCGAGACGGGGCGTGACGCCGGGAGGGCGGCGCCCGGCGGCAAGCTGCCCGAGTGCCAGCCGGACCGGCGCGTCGGAACGGTCGAACCATCCGGCGAGCAGGCCCGGCGCCGCCTGCCGGGAGCTGGCGGCAAGGGCAGGCAGGGCCTCCGCGAGGGACGGCGGGCGGGGCGCGGTTCCGCTCTCCGGCCATATGAGCGCCGCCGTCTCGACCGGGTCGCCGACGAAATCGAGCGAGAGCCGCAGCAGGTCGCCGTCGGCGCGCTCCGCCGCAAGCGCCAACTGGGCCGCCGGGCGGACGCGGGCGGTATCGAGGCCGCCGCCGAGCACGGCGAGCGCCCAGCCCCGGTCCGGGTCCGGCGCCCGCTCCAGATAGTCCGCCATGAGACGGACCCGGACGGCGGGTGCGGGCGCGAAAGCCAGCCGGTCCAGCAGTTCGGCGAAGGTCCTCATCCGCCGCTCCCCGCCGGCGGTTCGAGCGGCCGGGCGTCGAGGCCCCGGCCCCGCGCCCAGCGGACCAGGGCTTCCGGGGCCCCGTGCGTCACCCGGATTTCCGGAGCGCCGGTGTCGGCAATGGTGGCTGTCAGGGCGGTCCAGTCCGCATGGTCGGAGACGGCGAGCGGCAGCTCGACGCCGCGCCGGCGCGCATGGGCGCGGATCTGCATCCAGCCCGAAGCGAACACCCGCACCGGCTCAGCGAAACGGTCCGTCCGCTGCTCCGGGCCCGGCGGTTGCAGCACGATCTCGCCGGCAAGGCCGCCGGCGCCGCCGAGCGGCCGGGTTTCGCCGAGCTCCACGCCGAAGTCCCGGTAGAGCGCTGTCATCTCGTCGAGCGCCGGGTGTAGCCAGACCGGCCGGTCGTAGCCTGCGCGCTGCAGCAGGCTCAGCATGCGCTGGCACTTGCCGAGGCTGTAGACCCCGACGACATGGCAGCGGTCCGGGAAGGTCTCGACCGAGCGCAGCAGGCGGACGGTCTCCTCCCCGTCGTCCGGCAGGCGGAACACGGGCAGGCCGAAGGTCGCCTCGGTGATGAAGACATCGCACGGCACGGGCTCGAAGGCGGCGCAGGTCGGGTCCGGCGTCCGCTTGTAATCGCCCGAGACGACAACCCGCCGCCCGCGATATTCCAGCACCGCCTGGGCTGAGCCCAGCACATGGCCCGCCGGGGCCAGCCGGACGGAGACGCCGCCGGCCTGCACGGTCTCGCCGTAACGGAGCGGCTGTCCGGCCGGGCGGTCCCCTGGATAGCGCAGCGCCATGATCGCCAGCGTCTCCGGCGTCGCCAGCACCGCGCCGTGGCCGGGGCGCGCATGGTCGGCATGGCCGTGGGTGATGAGCGCGCGTTCCACGGCCCGCTGCGGGTCGATATGGAAGCCGCCCGGCTCGCACCAGAGGCCGGCCGGCGTCGGCCGAAGCCAGTCTTCGAGCGCATCCGTCATCGCGCTACTATGGCCCCCCTGGGCCGGAGGAAGAAAGCGCCGCGGCATGGAGGCAGGCATCGGGGTTTCGCAACCCCTCGCGATCCGCGACTGGTTCCGGGCGCGCGGCTGGCGGCCCTATGCGCACCAGTTGGAAATGTGGCGGGCCGCCGAGGCCGGGCGCTCGGCCCTGCTGGTAGCCCCGACGGGCGGCGGCAAGACGCTCGCGGGTTTCCTGCCGAGCATCGCCGAACTCGCCGAGGCGCCGCGTCCCGGCCTGCACACACTCTATATCTCGCCGCTGAAGGCGCTTGCCGTCGATATCCACCGCAATCTCGAAGCCCCGATCGCGGAAATGGGCCTCGATATCGGCGTGGAGACGCGCACCGGCGACACGCCGCAGAGGAAGCGCGAACGCCAGCGCCGGCAGCCGCCGCAAATGCTGATGACGACGCCGGAGTCGCTGGCGCTGATGCTGTCCTGGCCCGACGCGCCGGCGCTCTTCGGCCCGCTGCGCTGTGTCATCGTGGACGAGTTGCATGCGCTGGCAGACAACAAGCGCGGCGACCTGCTCTCGCTCGGTCTCGCCCGGCTCGGCAGCATGGCGCCCGGCGCGCGGCGGACGGCCCTGTCCGCCACGGTCGCCGACCGGGACTACCTCGCCGCCTGGCTCTCGCCGAGCGCCGGGCAGGAGCCTGATGTCGAGGTCGTTGTCGGCCGCGGCGGCATCGCGCCGGAAATCGCCATCGCCCGGATGCAGGGGCCGATGCCCTGGTCGGGCCATATGGCGGTCTATGCGCTCGGCGAGATCCACGACGCGATCCGGGAGCACCGCACAACCATCGTGTTCGTCAACACCCGCGCCCAGGCGGAACTAATCTTCCGCGGGCTCTGGGACCTCAACGAGGACGGCCTCGCCATTGCGCTGCACCACGGCAGCCTCGCCCCGGAGCAGCGCCGCAAGGTGGAGGCGGCGATGGCGGCCGGCCGGCTGCGCGCCGTCGTCGCCACCTCCTCGCTCGATCTCGGCATCGACTGGGGCGATGTCGACCTCGTGGTGCAGGTGGGCGCGCCCAAGGGCGCCGCGCGGCTGCTCCAGCGCCTCGGGCGCTCCAACCACCGCCTCGACCGGCCGAGCAGGGCGCTGCTGGTGCCGGCCAACCGCTTCGAGGTGCTGGAATGCCGTGCCGCCATCGACGCGGTCCGCGCGGGCACGCTCGACGGCGATGGGCCGGAGCCCGGCGGCCTCGACGTGCTGGCCCAGCATATTGCGGGCGTTGCGGCCTCCGGCCCGTTCGAGGAAGAGGCGCTGTTCCGCGAGGTGCGCCGCGCGCTTCCCTATCGCGGCCTCACCCGCAAGACCTTCTCGGAAGCCGTCGATTTCGTGGCGACCGGGGGCTATGCGCTCGGCGCCTATGAGCGCTACCGGCGGCTGAAGCGCGACGCCGCCGGCCGGCTCCGGGCGGCTAATGCCGATGTCGTGCGGCGCTACCGTATGAATGTCGGCACCATCGTCGAGGCCGTGACCCTGAAGGTCCGGCTCGGCGGGCGGGTGCTCGGCGAGGTCGAGGAGTATTTCGCCAACACGCTCACACCGGGCGACACCTTCGTCTTCGCCGGGCGGATGCTGCGCTTCGAGGGCATCCGAGAGATGACCATCCGGACCTCTTCCGCCACCGGCGAGGCGCCGCGCATTCCCGCCTATGGCGGCGGGCGGCTGCCGCTGACCACGCATCTCGCCGAGCGGGTGCGCGGCCTGCTCGCCGACCGGCGGCGCTGGGAGGAATTTCCGCCGGACGTGCTGGAATGGCTCCGCGCGCAGGACCGGCGCTCGGTGCTGCCGCGGCCGGGCGGGCTGCTCGTCGAGACCTTCCCGCGCGGCGGCAAATGGTATCTCGTCGCCTACTGCTTCGAAGGGCGCAACGCCCACCAGACGCTCGGCATGCTGCTGACCCGGCGCATGGAGCGCGCGGGGCTGGGTCCGCTCGGCTTCTGCGCGTCGGACTATGTGCTCGCGGTCTGGAGCCTGCGCGAGGCCGAAGAGGTGGACGGACTCTTCTCCGAGGACATGCTGGGCGACGACCTCGAGGACTGGATGGCGGAGTCCACCCTGCTCCGGCGCACCTTCCGCAATGTGGCGGTCGTGGCGGGGCTGATCGAGCGCCGCCATCCGGGCCGG
>JAJECZ010000434.1 GCA_022821735.1 Alphaproteobacteria bacterium
GGTCGCCGATCCGCGTGCTGCCGGCGATGCCGGTCTTGCCGGAGATCAGGCAGTCCTCGCCGATGGTGATGTTGTGGGCGATCTGGCAGAGATTGTCGATCTTGGTGCGCGCGCCGATGCGGGTCGCCCCGATATTGGAGCGGTCTATGCAGCTGTTGGCGCCGACCTCCACATCGTCTCCGAGCTCGACCCGGCCGAGCGAGCCGATGCGCCGGACGCGCTCATTGACGACGCCGTGAAAGTCGCCCGAACGCCGTGCCGCCTCGAAGGAGGCGGGCCCGCGCGTCACATAGCTGAAGCCGTCCGCGCCGATGGCCGCGCCGGCCTGCAGGATGACGCGCGCGCCGAGCACCACGTCCTCGCCGATGCGCGCGCCGGCATGGATCAGGCAGTCGGGGCCGATACGCGCGCCCGCCCCGACCGAGGCGTGGGAGAGGATGCGCGCGCCCTCGCCGATCTCTGCCCGCGGCCCGACCGACACGAACGGCCCCAGCGAAACGCCCGCGCCCAGCACCGCGTCCCCGGCGACATCTGCCGTTGGATGCACGCCCGGCGGCGCATGCGGTCCCGGATCGAAGAGCGCCACCAAACCCGCCAGCGCATAGCGCGGCGCCTTCACCTCGACCCAGGCGTCGAGCGCGCCCTCGGGCGGCTGCGCCCCTTGCGGCAACACGGCGGCGCGGACCGGCGAGGCCGCCAGCATGGCGGCGTGGTGCGCTTCCATCAGGAAGATGAGGTCATCCGCCCGGCGCGCCTCGGCCGGATGCACCAGCCGCTCGACCGTGAACCTCCCGTCGCCGTGCAAGCGCCCTTCGATCGCGGCCGCGACCGCTTCGAGCGCAACCGCCATCAGGCGGCGCGTACCCAGACCGCCGTGTCGTGGAACACGCCGCCGCCGACCGGCGGGGCCGCGTCGGCGGAGGTGAGCGCATTGATGCCGAGCCCTTCCTCGAATGCCTCATGCGGCCAGATGCTCTCCACCACCACGACGCCGCGCCTCACGCCGTCGAAATGCCGGGCGTGAACGACCACCGACGCCTTGTCGTTGCCGACCCGCGTGCGCCCGCCGTCCGGAATGCCGAGCGCGTCCGCGTCCTCAGGATGGATCATCACGGTCGGCCGCCCTTCGCGCTGCTGCGAGGTCGGCGTCTCGGTGAAGGAGGAGTTGAGATAGCCGCGCGCCGGCGAGGTCGCCATGCGGAACGGCTTGTCGGCGGTGGCGTTCTCGATCGCGTCCCAGTGGTCCGGCAGGCGCGGCATCCCGGCCGCATTGTTGTGGGAGCGCGGCGAGAAAGCCCCCCAGTCCGGCTTGAAGCGGAACCTGCCGTCCGGCCAGGCGAAGCCGTCCAGGTAGTGCGCGGTGCGGAAGTCCGGCTGGGCGTCGGTCCAGCGTTCCCGCTTGAGCTCCTCGAAGCCCGGATAGCCGGAGCGCCGGAGCGTTTCGTCGGCGACCCCGGCGGCGGTCATGGCGTAGCCCGGATGGTCCACCCCAAGCCGCTTTGCGAGCGCCGCCGTCACCTCGTGGTTCGACCGGCACTCGCCCGGCGGCTCGACGATCTTCGGTCCCGCGATGACATAGCTGTGCCCGCCGCCCTGGTAGATGTCGTCATGCTCGAGGAACATGGTCGCCGGCAGCACGAGGTCCGCCATCTGCGCCGTCGCCGTCATGAACTGCTCGTGAACGCAGGTAAACAGGTCCTCGCGCTCGAAGCCGGCGCGCACCAGCAGATGTTCGGGCGCCACCATCATCGGGTTGGTGTTCTGGATCAGCATGGCGGTCACCGGCGGGCCGCCCTGCAGGTCCGCGGGATTGCCGGTCAGCACCGGGCCGATGCGCGTCTGGTCGAGCAGGCGGATATCCGGGTCGCGCACGTCCAGCCCCTCGATCAGCGACTTGTCCCAGCCGTAGATCGCGCCGTTATTGTGGAAGGCGCCGCCGCCCTCATACTGCCAGGCGCCGGTGACCGCGGCGATGCACGACGCGGCGTGCATGTTCACCGCCCCGTTGCGCTGGCGCGAAAAGCCGTAACCCAGCCGCAGATAGGTGCGCTTCGTGCGCCCGATCTCGCCCGCCAGCGCCTCGATCTCGGCCGCCGGCACGCCTGAGATCGCCTCTGCCCATTCCGGCGTGCGGCTCGCAAGATGCCCTTCCAGCTCCGCCGGCGCGTCGGTCATCGCCTCCAGCCAGGCCCGGTCGGCATAGCCGTCGCGGAACAGCACATGCATGATCGCGCAGGCGAGCGCGCCGTCCGTACCGGGGCGCACGCAGAGGAAGCGGTCGGCCTGCTTCGCCGTCTCGTTGCGATAGACGTCGATGACGACAATGCGTGCGCCACGCTCCTTGCGGGCCCGGACCGCGTGCGTCATCACGTTCACCTGGGTGCTGGCGGCGTTGGTGCCCCAGATCACCAGCAGGTCGGCCTTCGCCATCTCGCGCGGGTCGGAGCCGGCGAGCCTGCCGGTGCCGGCGATGAAGCCGTTCCAGGCGAGCGTGGTGCAGATGGTGGCGTGGAAGCCGGAATAGCGCTTGGCGTGGCGGAGGCGGTTGATGCCGTCGCGCTGCACCAGGCCCATCGTGCCGGCATAGTAGTAGGGCCAGACGGTCTCCGGGCCGAACTTCGCCTCGGCCTCCAGGAACTTCTCCGCGCAGAGGTCGAGCGCATCGTCCCACGAAATACGCTTGAACTGCCCGGAGCCCTTGGGGCCGGTGCGGACCAGCGGATGGAGCACGCGGTCGGGATGGTGGATGCGCTCGGCGTAGCGCGCGACCTTGGCGCAGACCACGCCGGCGGTATAGTCGTTGTCGCGCGCGCCCCGGACGCGGCCGATGCTGCGGGCGTCGAAGCGTTCGACCTCGAGCGCGCAGGTCGAGGGGCAATCGTGCGGGCACGCGCTGAAATGGATGGTCGGGCTTCCGTCCATGG
>JAJECZ010000479.1 GCA_022821735.1 Alphaproteobacteria bacterium
AGGCAATAAGACAGCAAGACGCCATTCTGATAGCGCGCGGTCACCGCCAGCGTATCTTCAGTCGTGATGCCCGCGCCGAAAACATTGCGGTCGCGCAGGTAGCCCGTCTCCGCTTCGGCATCCAGGTACAAACCTTTGAAGGCCGCTTTTTGATCGAGAAACAAAGCGAAGGGATCGTCCTGCGCGGCGTCTACGCCGGTATAGCGCGCATAGTCATATCGCTCGCCCCGCGCCGCCGCGTTCGCCTCGCCATAAAACTTGAGCTCGCCCAGGGCGAAGACGCGCTGGGCGTAAGAATCGATCCACCAGTTGACCAGGTCAAAGTGGTGCGTCGCCTTGTGCACCAGCAAGCCGCCGCTGTGGATTTTTTCGCGATGCCAGCGCCGGAAGTAGTCGGCGCCATGGCTGGTATCCAGCAGCCAGGAAAAATCGACCGCCAGCGGCTGGCCGACCGCGCCGTCCATGACCAGTTGCCGAAAGCGCGTGAAAGCCGGCGCGTAGCGATAGTTGAAGGTCACGCGCAGGTCGCGCCCCGTGCGCTCAATCGCCTCATAGATGGTCTTCAACTTGTCCAGCGTGGTGGTCAGCGGCTTTTCGCATATCACATCACAGCCCAGCTCCATCGCCCGCGCGATGTAATGATGATGCCAGGAATCCATCGTGGTCACGATCACCGTATCGGGCTTGGTTTCGGCAATCATGGCGGCGAAATCTTGCGCCAGATAAGCGGGCGCGGGCGGCGCGCCAGCTTGCCGCAGTTGCCGGTTGTGCCAGTTCATGCGGGTCTGGCTGCGGTCGCAGATGCCGACAAGCTGGGCGCAGTGGGCATATGTCTTGGCGGCGGCCATCACATACATGCCCGCGCGCGACCCTGTGCCCACAATCGCGTAACGGCGTCGCGTTGTCATAAATGGCTCCTCGCTTGATTGGTGTTGGCTCGGATTATAGCCATCGCCGTTAAAAATCCGCCACAGAATAATCAACGGGCCTTTCGCCGAAACGCCCCAACATCACCTCTTTTCCGGCGTAAACGGGGATAAATCTCTGTGCCCTCTGTGCGCTCTGTGGTTAATCTTTATTTGACGCGATTGCCTTGGGCACCCGCCGCAGGGCAATTGCATCAAATTTTTTTTGCCACAGAGACACCGAGGCACAGAGGGAAAATAGGGCTTTCTGCAAATCGTCCGAAAACTGGGATCGGGACATTGGGCGAATGGCGGACGAGGCCCCTTCCGTGGGGGAAGCTGGCTGCTCGCCTGCTTGTCTCAACCCCCTTGGGACTTTGATGGAAAATGAAAAGGGGGTCTCTCGAGCAGGCAGGGGCAGGGCTGGCGTTCATGGCAAGAATAGCGGGGTAGGGCGGACCTACTCGAACGCCTGGTCCCAGGTTTCAGGGAGCAGCCGGTATCCGCCGTTCTCGCGGATCAGGCGCGAGAAGGCGGGGAAGTGCAGGTGCATCCCGGCGATCAGCAGCCTGTCGCTGGCGGCCATGTCGAAAAGCCGCAGGCGCGAGGCGGCGGCACGCTCGGGATCGGTGTCGAAGGCGATGGTCACTTCGGGGTGCGCCACCTGGATATCGGGCACGTGCACCGTGTCGCCCCAGATCAGCAGGCTGCGGTCTCCCGATGCGACCAGGTAGGCGGTGTGGCCGGGCGTGTGCCCGTGGGCGGGCAGCGCGGTCACGCCGGGGAAGACCTCTCCGGACCCGAAGAGCCGCGTGGCGCTCTTGTAAGGCGCGATCTGATCCCGGCCGGCCTGGAAATAGAGCAGCTGCTCGCGCTCGGTCGCGCGGCTCATGGCGGCGTCGTCCGCCCAGTGGACCGGCTCGTTCTCGTGCATGACGAGTTCGGCATTGGGGAAGAGGCGCGCGCCCGTCTCCCGGTCCGAGAGGCCGGCGGAATGGTCGGGATGCATATGCGTGAGCAGGATCGTGTCGATGTCGGAGGGGTCGATTCCCGCCGCCTTCAGGTTGCTGCCGAGCCATCCCGCGGTCGGGCCGAGATAGGTGCCGGAGCCGGTGTCTATCAGCGCGACGCGGCCGGCCGAATGGACGATGAAGGTGTTGACCGCAGTGCGCCGCGCCGGCTGGAACACGGCGGCCATCTCGGCCTCGCCGACAGCGGGGTCGATGCCCTGAAGGACGGTGAGGTCGCCGTCCAGATAGCCGTCGCTGAGGGCGGTGACGGTGATGTCGCCGATGCGTCGGTGGTAAACGCCGGGAATCTGGCTGGTCGGTACGGGCATGGGATGGCGGCTCTTTCTCGCTGCGGGCGCTCGGATACAATCATACCGGATGTGCGCATGAAGAGGGGATGCCCGATGACTACGCAGACACCGCCCGACCGGGACGCGGTCCGCAGTTTCGTTCCGAAGATGATCGAGATGACCGAGAAGGTCGTCTACGGCGACGTCTGGGAGCGCGAAGAACTGTCGAAGCGCGACCGCAGCCTGATTACCGTGGCGACGCTGGTGGCGCTCGGCCGCGAGCGGCAGTTGAAGGGCCATGTCGGCCGCGCGCTCGACAATGGCGTGACGCCGGAGGAACTCTCCGAGCTCATCACCCATCTGGCGCTCTATGCCGGCTGGCCGGCGGCGATGACGGCCGCGCTGGTGGCCAAGGACGTGGTCGCCGAGCGCGGGGCCGAATGAAGCCGGCAGAAGGCCCGCATGTCTGGCGGGCCGCAGACCTCGCCGCCGACCGGTCCTGGGCCTTCGATCTTGCGCCGGCGGAGGTCGCATCGCTGGAAGCGGGCCGCTTCGATCTGCCCCGCCTCGACGAGGTGCGCGCCGGGCTGGAGCGCGGCCGCGGCCTCGCCCTGGTCCGGGGACTGCCAGCGGCGCGCTACGGCGAGGAGACGGCGGCGGCGATCTTCACCGGCATCGGCGAGGCGCTCGGGATCGCGGTGTCGCAGAGCTACAGGGGCGACCGGATCGGCCATGTCCGCGATATCGGCGAGGCCGGGCGCTACTACACGGTCGGCGGCGCGCTCGAAATGCACATGGACCCGGTCGATGTCGTCGGGCTGCTCTGCCTGAAGAAGGCCGTCCGCGGCGGGGAAAGCCGCATCGCGAGTTCGGCGGCGGTGCATAACGCCGTGCTGGCGGAACGGCCCGACCTCGTTCCGGTGCTGCGCAGGGGCTTCCACTACACCAGCCGGCAGGAGGACAAGGCTGCCGGCGCGCCCCCGGTCACCCCGCACCGGGTGCCGGTGTTCGGCGAAATCGACGGCCGGTTCGCGGCCTTCCTGCTGCCGATCGCCATCCGCAATGCCGAGAAGGCGGGGGCGCCGCTCTCGCCGGCGGAGCGGGAGGCGCTGGAGGCGGTCGCCCGGATCGCCGCCGGGCCCGAGCACGCCTGCGAGATGGACCTCGAGCCGGGCGACATGCAGTTCCTCAACAACCGGCTCATTCTTCACGGCCGGGCCGACTACCGGGATTCGCCGGACCCGGACCGCAAGCGCCATATGCTGCGCCTCTGGCTGATGATGCCGAACTGGCCGCCGCGTCCGGAAACCATGACCATGCATGCCCGGCACGACCGCGCCCGGGGCGGCATCGCGCCGAAGACATCCGTTGCCACCGGGGGCCGTCCATGACCGGGCACCGCATAACGCCGCTTGCCGTCGAGGAGGCCGTCGCGCGCGGCGGCGAGGTGCGCATCCATCCCGACCTTGCGCGGCTCGAAGTGATGCGGGCGCTGCTGCACCACCCGCCGCTCGCCAAGGCGGTCCAGACGCTGCTCATCATGCTGCTCTACAAGGGCCGGATCCTGGACGAGCGGCTGCGCGAGCTCCTCATCAT
>JAJECZ010000015.1 GCA_022821735.1 Alphaproteobacteria bacterium
CGGGCGGCTGTCCGCGAATCGCTCGGGCCGCGTCCCGGCAGGGACTATGTCGTGATAGGCCGCCGCGCCGCGCTCTCGCGGCGGTGGGAGGCGCTGGTCGGAGACCTGAAAGCCGCCGCCGACCGGGTCGAACGGCAATGAGGCTGCTCCTCAAGATGCCGATCTACGCCTACCGCTGGCTGATCTCGCCGTGGCTTCCGGCCAATTGCCGCTACCTGCCGACCTGCTCGACCTTCGCGCTCGAGGCCATCGACAGGCACGGCGCGCTGCGCGGCGGCTGGCTTGCGGCGAAACGCCTCGCCCGCTGCCATCCCCTGGGCGGTTCGGGCTATGACCCGGTACCGCCAGACAACAGCGCCCACCGCCGCTGAACGGACGCTTCCGCCCCGTGCTCGACAACCGCAACCTCCTCCTCGCGATCGTCATCTCGATCGGCATTCTGGTCGCGTTCCAGATGATGATGCCGCCGCCGGAGCCGCCGCCCCGTCCGGCGGAGGAGGCGGGCGCGCCGCCGGTCCCGGGCGCCGCGACCGATGCCGCCATTCCCACACCCGCCGGAGCGCCCGCCCCGTCAGGCGCGGTGCCGGGCGCAAGGCCCGCCGCGGACCGGCCGGCGGGCGGGGCCGAAGCGCCGCGCATCTCGATAGAGGACGCCCGCATCGAGGGGTCGATCCCGCTTGCCGGCGCGCGCATCGACAGCATCACGCTCAAGGACTACCGCGAGACGACCGATCCCGGGAGCGCACGCATCGCCCTGCTCTCGCCGCCGGGCCGGCGCGGCGCCTTTTACGCGGAGCTCGGCTGGGTCGCCGCCGACGGCGTGACGCCGATGCCGACGCAGGACACGCTCTGGTCCACCAACGACCGCACGCTCACCCGCGAGCGGCCGCTGAAGCTCGCCTGGGATAATGGGACCGGCCTGCGCTTCACCCGCACCTTCGTCCTTGCGGACGACTACCTGGTGACGGTCGAGCAGTCCGTCGCCAATGACGGCAGCGCGCCGGTCACGCTCTTCCCCTACGGCCTCGTCTCCCGCTCCGGCACGCCGGAGACCTCGGGTTTCTTCATCCTGCACGAAGGGCCGCTCGGGGTTCTCGGCGAGGGGCTGCAGGAGCACGACTATGACGACCTCGTGGACGATGGCGAGATCAAGGTCGAGAATACTAAGGGCTGGCTCGGCATCACTGACAAATACTGGCTGACGGCGCTGATCCCGGAGCCGGGCGAGACCTTCACGGCGCGTTTCCTGCACCGGCTCGAACAGGGCGTCGACAAATACCAGACGGACTATCTGCGCGAAGCCGTGACCGTTCCGCCCGGCGGGCGGGCAACGATCCGCAACCATGTGTTCGCCGGCGCCAAGCAGGCCCACCTGCTGGACCGCTACCGGGACGATCTGAACTTCGCCAAGTTCGATCTCGCCATCGATTTCGGCTGGTTCTACTTCCTCACCAAGCCGTTCTTCTACGCCTTGTCCTGGCTCCAGGGCGTGCTCGGCAATTTCGGCCTGGCGATCCTGGCGCTCACGGTCGGGGTCAAGCTCGTCTTCTTCCCGCTCGCGAACAAGTCCTACCGCTCGATGAGCCAGATGAAGGCGCTGCAGCCGGAAATGCTGAAGCTGCGCGAGCGCCTCGGCGACGACCGGCAGAAGCTCAACCAGGAGATGATGGCGCTCTACAAGCGCGAGAAGGTCAACCCCGCCGCCGGCTGCCTGCCGATCCTGATCCAGATTCCGGTCTTCTTCGCGCTCTACAAGGTGCTGTTCGTGGCGATCGAGATGCGCCATGCGCCCTTCTTCGGCTGGATCGTGGACCTCTCCGCGGTCGATCCGACCAACCTGTTCACGCTCTTCGGCCTCGTGGACTGGGGCCCGCCCTCCTTCCTGCATATCGGCATATGGCCGATCCTGATGGGCGTTTCCATGTGGGCGCAGATGCGCCTCAACCCGACGCCCGCCGACCCGATCCAGGCCAAGATTTTCCAGTTCATGCCGCTGGTGTTCACCTTCCTGCTGGCGACCTTCCCGGCCGGGCTGGTGATCTACTGGACCTGGAACAACCTCCTCTCCATGGCGCAGCAATGGGTCATCATGCGCCGGGCGGGCGTCACCCGCGCAACCGCCGGCAAGACCTGAGACGGCGGCCCCCGTGTGCGCGCCCGGCCCCCCGGAAGACGCCCCCGAGGACATATTGGAGCGGGGCCGGCGGCTCTTCGCCGGGGACTGCCGCTTCGTGGCTGCCGCCGCGGACGCGGCGCAGCTTCCCCCCGCCGGGCTGCCTGAAGTCGCCTTCGCCGGTCGTTCCAATGTCGGCAAGTCTAGCCTCGTCAATGCGCTCACCGGCCGGAAGAGCCTCGCGCGCACCTCCAACACGCCCGGCCGCACCCAGACACTGATCTTCTTCGACCTCGGCGGCCGCCTCGGGCTCGTGGACCTGCCCGGCTACGGCTATGCCAAGGTGTCCCGGAGCAAGTCGGCGGCCTGGACGGCGCTGACGCGGGACTTCCTCGCCGGACGGGCGACGCTGCGCCGGCTCTGCCTGCTGGTCGATGCCCGCCACGGCCTGAAGGACAGCGACGGCGCGCTGATGGAGGTGCTCGACCGCGCCGCCGTTGTCTATCAGCTGGTGCTGACCAAGATCGACAAGCTGAGCGCGCCGGCGCTGGACCGGGCGGTCGCCGGGGTAGAGGCCTGCATTGCGCGCCGGGCCGCGGCCCACCCGTCCGTCATCGCCACCAGCGCGCGCGCCGGCGACGGCATCCCCCGGCTGCGCGCCGAACTCGCCGCTCTTGCAGAGGACCGGACCCCATGACCGACCCCGCCGCCGACCCCGTATCCGGCCCGATTGCCGAGGGCATCGCGAAAGCGGCCGTGCTTTCCGAGGCGGTGCCGCATATCGCCCGCTATGCCGGCACGACCGTCGTGGTGAAATATGGCGGGCACGCGATGGGCGACGCCGACGCGCTCGCCGCCTTCGCGCGCGACGTGGTGCTGATGAAACAGATCGGCATCCACCCCGTGGTAGTGCATGGCGGCGGCCCGCAGATCGGCCGGATGCTGGAGCGCCTCGGCATCGGCAGCGATTTCGTGGACGGCCTTCGCGTCACCAGCGCCGACACGGTCGAGATAGTCGAAATGGTGCTGGCCGGCCGCATCAACAAGGCGGTGGCCGCCGCCATCGGCGCGGCGGGCGGGCGCGCCGTCGGGCTGTCCGGCAAGGACGCCGGGCTGATGACGGCGAAACGCCTGAAGCACACGCGGCGCGACCCGGACTCGAACATCGAGAAGGCGCTCGACCTCGGCTTCGTCGGCGAGCCCGCCGCCGTCGATACGGGCGTCATCGATGCGCTGGCCCGGGCGGGTTTCATCCCGGTCGTGGCGCCCATCGGCCTCGGCGCGGACGGCGAAACCTACAATGTCAACGCGGACACAGCCGCCGGCGCCATCGCCGCCGCCTGCAAGGCGCGCCGGTTCCTGCTGCTGACCGACGTGCCGGGCGTGCTGGACGAGGACGGCCGCCTCATTCCCGAAATGGGCCGGGACCGCGCCCGGCGCATGATCGCCAGCGGCGCCATCGAGGGCGGCATGATCCCCAAGGTCGAGACCTGCCTGGAAGCCGTGGAGGGCGGCGTCGAGGCGGCGGTCATTCTCGACGGGCGGATGGACCATGCCGTGCTGCTGGAAATCCTGACGCGCTCGGGCGCGGGCACGCTGATCCGGCGGCGATGACGGCCGCGCTTCCGGATCCGGACCGCGTGGACTGCTGGATCTTCGACCTCGACAACACGCTCTACAACCCGTCGGACTGCGACCTCTCAGAGCAGATGGAAGCGGCCATCTCCGGCTTCATCGAGCGCCACCTCGGCATCTCGGAGCTTGAATCCGAGCAGCTGCGCAAATCCTGGTTCGGCCGCTACGGCATGACGCTCGGAGGGCTGATGGAGGAATGCGGCGTCGACCCGCACGAATATCTCGAGGAAACGCACCGCCTCGACCTCTCGTCCCTCCGCCCTTCCCCGTGCCTGCAGCGGCTGGTGGCGCGGCTGCCGGGCCGGCGTCTCATCCACACCAACGCGACCGTATCCCACGCCGAGCGCGTGCTCGACCGGCTCGGTCTCGGCCCCCATTTCGAGGCAGTGTTCGACGTGGAGGACGCCGGGTTCCTGCCCAAGCCGGACCCGGAAGGCTATCGCCGCCTGCTCGCCCGGCACGCGGTCGATCCCCGTCGCGCGGTGATGATGGACGATCTGGCCCGCAACCTCGTTCCCGCCGCCGCCGGCGGCATGACCACCGTCTGGCTCAGGACCGCGCGGCCCCAGGGCGCCCGGGGCTTCGACCCCGCCGCCGTCCACCACATTACGGACAGGCTGGAGGACTGGCTGGCGGCCGTGACGGGATGAAACTTCGGCAAGCCGCTTCCTGACCGTCGCCCGGAGCGGTTATTTTCCCCTGCCGCTCAAGGAGGTTCCGCCATGATCCGCGCTTTCCTCACCGCGGTCTTGCTCGCGTTCGCGGCCGCCCTGCCCGCCGGCGCGAAGGATCGTCTGGTCATCGGCATGACCCAGTTCCCCTCGACGCTGCATCCGCAGATCGATTCGATGCTGGCCAAGAGCTACGCGCTCGCCATGGGCATGCGCCCCTTCACGGCCTACGATCCGGACTGGCGCCTCGTCTGCATGCTCTGCACCGAGCTTCCGACCGTCGAGAACGGCGGCGCGGTGCTGGAGAAGACGCCCGACGGCAAGGACGGCATCGCCGTCACCTACACGATCCGCCCGGACGCGCGCTGGGGCGACGGCGTTCCGGTGACGACGAAGGACGTGGCCTTCGCCGTCGAGGTCGGCAAGCATCCGCAATCGGGCGTCGCCTCGGCGGAGCTCTACCGCCGCATCCTCAGGCTGGAGGTCCATGACGAGCGGCGGTTCACGCTGCATCTCGACCGCGTGACCTTCGACTACAACGACATCGGCGGCCTCGTCCTTCCCGCGCATGTCGACCGCGCCAATTTCGAGGCCGGGCCGGCGGAATACCGGAACCGCACCGCCTATGACGCCGACAGCGCCAATCCCGGCCTCTGGTTCGGGCCCTACCGCGTGGTCCGGGTCGAGCCCGGCGCCGCTATCGAGCTGAAGCGCAACCCAACATGGTGGGGCGCGCCGGCCGCCTTCGGGACCGTCATCATCCGCATCGTCGAGAACACCGCCGCGCTGGAGGTCAATCTGCGCTCGGGCGCCATCGACTATATCGCCGGCGAACTCGGCCTCAGTCTGGACCAGGCTGCCGCGATGGAGCAGCGCGAGGGCGGTGCCTGGAACTTCGCCTACAAGGCGGGGCTGATCTACGAGCATATCGACCTCAATCTCGACAATCCGGTGCTGGCCGATGTCCGGGTGCGGCGCGCGCTGCTGCACGCCATCGACCGGGAGACGATTTCCAGGCGCCTCTTCTTCGGCCGCCAGCCGGTCGCGCACGGGCCCGTCAGCCCGCTCGACTGGGTCTATGACCCCGGCCTGCCGGACACGCCCTTCGACCCGGACGCCGCCCGGAAGCTGCTCGACGAGGCCGGCTGGACCAACGACGCGCCGGGCGCCCCGCGCCGCAACGCCGCCGGCGAGCCTCTCAGGCTCGAACTCGGCACCACCGCCGGCAACCGCTCGCGCGAGCTGGTGCAGCAGGTGCTCCAAGCAGCGTGGAAGGATGTCGGCATCGAGGTGCGCATCCGCAATCAGCCGGCGCGGGTGTTCTTCGGCGAAACGGTGTCCAAGCGGCAATTCCCCGGCCTGGCGATGTATGCCTGGCTGTCCGCGCCGGAGAGCGTGCCACGCTCGACGCTCCACTCCGCCATGATCCCCACGGCGGAGAACAACTGGTCGGGGCAGAACTACACCGGCTACCGCAACCCGGACATGGACAGGCTGCTCGACAGCATCGAGACCGAGCTCGACCGCGAGACGCGGCGCGGCCTCTGGGCTGAGCTGCAGGCGGCCTATGCGCGCGACCTGCCGGTGCTGCCGCTCTATTTCCGCGCCACGCCCTACGTCTTTCCGAAGTGGCTCAAGGGCGTGACGCCTACCGGCCACCAATACCCGACGACCCTCTGGATCGAGGAGTGGCGCGCCGAGGAATGACCCGCTTTCTCGCCGCCCGCCTGTTGCAGGCGGTCATCGTGCTGGCCGTGATGTCCTTCGCCGTCTATGGGCTGATCGGCCTGATGCCGGGTGACCCGATCGACGCCATGATCGCGGCCGACCCGGAGCTGACCTCGGAGGACACCGAACGGCTCAAGGCGCTCTACGGCCTCGACCGCCCCGTCTGGGAACGCTACCTCGCCTGGGCCGGCCACGCGCTCGGCGGCGATTTCGGCCACAGCCGCATCTACCACCGCCCGGCGCTCGACCTGCTGGCCGAGCGGCTGCCCCACACGGTCCTGCTGATGGGGCTCGCCTTCGCGCTCTCGGTCGCCATCGCGCTCCCGGCCGGCATTTTCGCCGCGCTTAAGGCCAACCGCTTCGGCGACTATGCGGTCAACTTCATATGTTTCGCCGGCATTTCCACCCCGCCCTTCTGGCTGGCGATCATGGCCATGCTGCTGTTTTCGGTCACGCTCGGCTGGCTGCCGGCGACGGGCTACCCGGCGGCCGGCGACGCGGGCTGGGCGGAGCGGCTGCGCCACCTGGTGCTGCCGGTGGCCGTGCTCGGGCTGCTCTCCGCCGGCGGCATCACGCGCTACGTCCGCGCCTCCATGCGCGAGGCGCTGCGCCAGGACTATGTGCGCACCGCGCGGGCCAAGGGCCTGTCGCGCGCCGCCGTCGTGCGCCGCCACGTGCTGCGCAACGCGATGATCCCGGTGGTCACGATCCTCGCGCTCGACATGGGCGCGCTCTTTTCCGGCGCGCTCATCACCGAGATCATGTTCGGCTATCCCGGCATGGGCGCGCTCATCTACAACGCCGTAATGGCGAACGACTACAACCTCGCGCTCATCGGCCTGCTGTTCGCCACCTTCACGACGCTTGCCGCGAACATCGCCGCGGACGGCGCCTATGTCGCGCTCGATCCGCGCATCGCGTTCAGGACGGGGGCATGAGCCCGGCGGCGCTGGCCTGGTTCCGGTTCCGGCGTCACAAGGCGGGGTTCGCCGGCGCCGTCTTCCTGCTGCTGCTCGCGGCCGCGGTATGGTCCGCGCCGCTCATCGAGGCGGCGCTCGGCGTCGATGCGCAAACCGTGGACCTGTTCGCCCGCTATGCGCCGCCGTCGGCCGGGCACCTCCTCGGCGCGGATGATCTCGGGCGGGACCTGCTGGCGAGGCTGCTCCGGGGCGGGCAGGTGTCGCTGTCGGTCGGGCTGGCAGCCGCCTTCATCGCCGCGCTCATCGGCACGGGCCTCGGCCTGCTCGCGGGCTACCGCGGCGGCGCCTTCGACACCGCGCTGATGCGGCTGACCGACGGCGTGATCGCGCTGCCGCTGCTGCCGCTCCTGATCGTGCTGGCGGCGGTGGACCTCGGCAAGCTCGGCCTGGACGACGGGACGAATGCGAGCCTCTTCCGCGTCATCGCCATCGTGGCGCTCGTCGGCTGGACGACCGTGGCCAGGCTGGTGCGCGCCGCCACGCTCGCGGCCCGCGCCCAGGACTATGTGCGCGCCGCCCGCGCGCTCGGCGCCGGGAGCGGCCGCATTGCGCTCAGGCATATCCTGCCGAATGTCGCCTCGCCGATCCTGGTGGCGACGACGCTTTCTGTTGGGAATATCATCCTGTTCGAGAGCGTCCTCTCCTTCCTCGGGCTCGGCATCCAGCCGCCGGCCGCGAGCTGGGGCAACATGCTCGCACACGCCCAGGAGACGATCTGGCAGGCCCCGCGCCTCGCCGTCTGGCCGGGCCTGCTGATCTTCGCGACGGTGATCGCCTTCAACTTCCTGGGCGACGCGCTCCAGGACGCGCTCGACCCGAGGTCGTGACGCGCGCCTATTCGGACGCCTCGTCCCCGGCGGCCTCCGGCTCGCCCATCATCGCCTCGACCACCAGCCCCGCATTTTCGCGGATCGCGCGCTCGATGACGCCAGCGACGTCGGGGTTCTCGCGCAGGAACGCCTTGGCGTTCTCGCGGCCCTGGCCGATTCGCTTGCCGGCGTGGGAATACCAGGAGCCCGACTTCTCGACGATGCCCGCCTTCGCGCCGAGGTCCAGGATCTCGCCCATCTTGGAGATGCCGCGGCCGTACATCACGTCGAACTCGACCACCTTGAAGGGCGGGGCCATCTTGTTCTTGACGACCTTGACGCGCGTCTGGTTGCCGATGATCTCGTCGCGCTCCTTGATCTGCCCGATCCGCCTTATGTCGAGTCGCACCGAGGCGTAGAACTTGAGCGCGTTGCCGCCGGTCGTCGTCTCCGGATTGCCGAACATGACGCCGATCTTCATCCGGATCTGGTTGATGAAGATGACCAGCGTGCGCGACTTGTTGATCGAGGCGGTGAGCTTGCGCAGCGCCTGGCTCATCAGCCGCGCCTGGAGGCCCGGCAGCGAATCGCCCATCTCGCCTTCGAGCTCGGCGCGCGGCACCAGCGCCGCCACGCTGTCGATCACCAGCACGTCGAGCGCCCCGGAGCGCACCAGCGTGTCGGCGATCTCGAGCGCCTGCTCGCCGGTGTCCGGCTGGGAGATCAGCAGCTCTTCCAGATCGACGCCGAGCTTGCGCGCATAGGCCGGGTCGAGCGCGTGCTCGGCATCGACGAAGGCGCAGGCGCCGCCCGTCTTCTGCGCTTCGGCGACGGCATGCAGCGCCAGCGTCGTCTTGCCCGAACTCTCCGGCCCGTAGATCTCGACCACCCGCCCGCGCGGCAGGCCGCCGATCCCGAGCCCGATGTCGAGGCCGAGCGAGCCGGTCGAGATCGCCTCGGTCTCCACCGCCGTCTCGCGCTGGCCGAGCTTCATGATCGAGCCCTTGCCGAACGCCCGCTCGATCTGCCCGAGCGCCGATTCGAGCGCGCGCTGTTTCTCGGACCTGTCCTGCTGTTCCGGCATCGTCACGACATTCTGCGCCATATGTCCGTTCTCCGCTGCATCGGTCGATGCGCTCTGGATAAAGAGAATATTTCAAGAACACAAGCAAAAAATTCGGGCCCGGCGGCCGCATCGCGAATTTCAGCGCCGGGGGGCGATGAGAATCCCGTCGACCACGGAGACCGCGCCGTCACGTCCGATCTCGAGCAGGAAGACCTCGCCGGAGGCCGGCCACCGGCCCGTGAGCGCCGTGATGTTCACCTGGTGGGTGACCAGGACAACGGTCTTTTCCGACGGCAGGCCGGACAGGAATTGGCGCAAGTCGGCGGTCTGCCGGCCGGAGCGGGCCGGGTTCCGGAAGAACGAGTTGAGGGCGGGCAGGTCCTCGACCGGGCCGAGGCCGAGGAGCCCGGCCGTGTCGCGGCAACGGCACCACTGGCTTGTGAGGACCCGGTCGACGACCGCGCCGGCAGCGCGGACCGCCGCGCCGATCTCCCGCGCCTGTTCCCTGCCCCGCGCATCGAGATTGCGCTGGGTGGCGCAGTCGTCGAGTTCAAAGGAAGCGGGGTCCCCGGTCCCCGGCGCCAGGGCATGCCGCATGATGGCCACGACGCCGGGCTCGGACAGGCGGGCAAGGCGAGTGTCGGCGGCTGCCGGCGGCGAAGCGGAAATGAGGACGGCCAGCAGGGCGGCGGCAGGAAGCAGGCGCGTCAGGAGCACCGGCTTCAATCCCCCGCGAACGCGATCAGCCGGCCGCAGACGAGCGCTCCCGTCCAGCAGACCATCGAGAGGACGGCATGACCGGCCAGGCGGGCGCGCGGGGCGTCCCTGAGCAGGAACCCGTGGGCCCGGCAGAGCGCGAGCGTGGACAGGACCGCGACCGCGATGAAGGCCAGCTTGAGCTGCAGGAACCCGACGCCACTATATTCCCGCGCCCGGACCGAGAACAGCAGCGGCCCCGTGAGCAGGGCAAGCGCCAGCCCGGCCGCCGCAACGGGCGCGAGCACCCGCACCACCGCTTCGCGGGAGACGGCGCGCCACAGGCCGAGAAGCCGCAGATTGAGCGGGACGACCGACCCGACAAGCAGGGCGACCGCGAAAATATGAGCGGCGTTGACGCCGGCATAGACCCAGCGGGAACTCCGCAGGGCCTGCGCGAGCGCCGTCCCCTCGAGTGCTGCGAACAGGGCCTCCAAGGCCTCAGTCGCGCCCGGGGTAAAGGACGTATTCCCGTTTGCCCAGGAACAGCCGTTCCACCTTGACCCGTCTTTCCGACATATCGGCGGCCGGCTCGCCGATCACCCGGATCTCGACCCCTTCGGCCAGATCGCCGTCCTCGAGGCCGGCGCGTTCGTTGCGCCAGGGCTGGCCGACCTCGGCCGTCCACTCCTCGCCCTCCACGTCGATCTTCAGGATGCCGTGGGGGTTGCCCAGGCGGACGGTCTTCACGATGCCGGTCAGGTCGATATTGCCGCCTGTCGTCCACGACCAGCCGTGATGGGCCAGGACCCCGGCCGCCGGAGCCGTGAGTCCCAGGGCCAGGACCGCGATGAACAAGAGCCTCGTCATGGTGCGCCTCCGCTGCCTCAACCGTTGCCGGAAAGGTTGCGCTGCACGGCCGGACTTCAAGCCGGCACGCCCCGGACAACCTTCAGGTCCGTGGCGATCATACGCCCGGGGAACAGGCGGCCGTACCCGGGATTTCGCCGAGATACCCGTCGAGAAAGGCGCTCCGGCAGCCGTCCTCGGTCCACAGCACGGGAAAGAAGGACTCGTCCATCTCCGTGCTTCCGGCGCGCTTGTAGCGGCCGTAGATATTTCCGACGTTGGTCGGGTGGTAGCGTGCGTCGGAGGACATGCAGTGGGACGCCAGCGTCCGCCGGGGCGCGTCGGCGCGGTTGGTGCCCGAGCCGTGGAATGTCCGGCCGTGGTGAAAGACTCCTCCTCCCGCCGGGACTTCGACCCGCACCACTTCGGGAACGGCGCCCGCCCGCGCGGCGGCCTCGCGCATCTCGCGCTCATAGTCGTCGGGAGCGTGAAACTCGGAGGCCGGCGGGGCCAGGTCCCAGCGGTGCGACCCCGCGACATACTCGATGGTGCCGCCGGCCGCGCTGGTCGCGTCGAGCGCAATCCAGCAGGTGCATAACTCCGGCGGCACCACCCACTGCTGGTAGCTGTCGTCCTGGTGAAAGGCCAGCGGGCGGGCGCCCGGCGGCTTCCACAGTAGATTGTCCTGGTTGATCCGCGCGCCCGGCCAGCCGCTGAGCCGCGCGCACCACAGGCCGACGCGGGGATGAAGGACCGCGCGCGCCACATGGCGGTCCGACTTCCACGCATTGCAGATCTGGCGCGTCAGGTCCGCGGCGTCCCGCCCTTCGCGCCAGTTCCACTCGTCGGGGCGGAGGCCGGTCTCGAACTCGCCGCGGAAGAGCGGCCCGAATCGTGCGGCCAGGCGGGCGGCGGCCTCCGGCTCGATCAGCCGTTCGACGACGAGGAAGCCGTCCCGGTGAAAGCGCTGAATATCCGAAGAACCGGGCTCGTCGATCAGAAACATCGCTCCACTCGCACCCCGGCGCGTCGCGCTTGCCGAATTCCGGGCGCCGGCCGTTCTTTCCCGTACCAGACTAGCCCGCATTTCCCGCCGGGGTCACGGTCCACGTCGCACCCTCACGGACTCTTGGCTGCCGGACGCCGGCGCGGTACCGTGCCCGGAAAGGGGAGCGCGAGACCCGTTCCGCTCCCCTGCCCTGAACGGGGACAGCAGGGTTCGGCCATGGCCGCTGGGACAGAAGATGCCGGACTGGGCGCCGTTCCGCTGGCGTCCCTGGAGGCGGTCGCGCTCGACACCGAAACCACCGGCCTCGATCCCGGCAAGGACCGAGTCCTGCAGGTGGGCGCCGTGGCGCTGACCGGCTGTGCCGTCGATGCCGGCGAGGCGTTCGACCGGCTGGTCGATCCGGATATGCCGATTCCTCCTTCCTCGACGGCGATCCACGGCATCTCGGACGAGGACGTCCGTTCGGCCGCAAAGGCGGACGAGGTCCTGCCCGCGCTCGCCCGCTGGATCGGGTCCCGTGTCGTGATCGGCTATGCGATCGGCTTCGACCTCGCGATGCTCAAGGCGGAACATGACCGCCGCGCGCTCGCCTGGCGTCCTTACCGATCCCTTTGCGTCCGGCAGCTCGCCGCGCTGTTCGCGCCCGGCCCGGCGGACCCTTCGCTCGACGCCATAGCAAAGTGGCTCGGGGTCGGGATAGACGACCGTCACAGCGCGCTCGGCGATGCGAGCGCCGCCGCGGCGATCTTTGCAGCTTTGGTTCCCCGCCTGGCGGAGAAGGGCATCGCCACGCTGGCCCAGGCGGAGCGGGCCTGCCTGGCGCTGACCCCGCAAATGGACGAGGAGGCCAGGGCGGGCTGGCATCCCGTCATAGCGGCCGAGCGGGTGCGCTCCGCCGACCTGACCGCATTCGCCCGCGTCGACAGCTTCCCCTTCCGCCACCGCGTCGAAGACATCATGTCTGCGCCGCCTGCCCTGGTGGAACCCGGGATGCGCCTTCGCGACGCCCTGCGGCACCTTACCGAAAGGAAGATCAGCTCGGTCTTCGTCTCCTCCGGAGCGGGCGCCGGCACCGGCATCCTGACCGAGAGGGACATCGCCCGCGCCATCGATTCCCTGGGCGCCGGCGCGCTGGACGAGACGGTGGACCGCTTCGCTGCGCGGCCGCTGGTGACGATCCCCGCTTCGGAGTTCCTCTACCGCGCGAACACGCTGATGACCGTGGGCGGGTTCCGGCACCTCGGCGTCGTGTCGGCCGACGGAGGCCTCGTCGGAGCCGTCAGCGCCCGCGACCTGCTGAAGCAGCGCGCGGGCGACGCGGTCTTTCTCGCCGGGGAGATAGACCATGCAGAGACGCCGGCGGACCTCGGCAAGGTCTGGGCGAACCTGACGAGGGTCGTGGGCGGCCTCGCTGCGGACGAGGTCGATGCGCGCATCATCGCGTCGGTCGTCTCGCGCGAGCTCCGTGCCCTGACGCGGCGCGCTTGCGCACTGGCCGCACGCGGCATGGAAGCGGAGGGGCGCGGGCCGCCGCCCGTGCCGTTCGCCGTTCTGGTCCTGGGCTCCGGCGGACGCGGGGAAAGCCTGCTCGCCATGGACCAGGACAATGCCGTCGTTTACGCCTCCGGCGCTTCCGACGGACCGGAGGACCGCTGGTTCGCGGAGCTCGGCCGCAGGCTCGCCGGCATCCTGGACGGCGCCGGGGTGTCCTATTGCAGGGGCGGCGTCATGGCTCGGAACCCCGAATGGCGCATGGACCTCGACCGCTGGCGGGCGAAGGTCGCCGGATGGATCGGGCGCTCGCAGCCGGAGGATGTCCTGAATTGCGACATCTTCTTCGACGGCGTTCCCGTTTACGGCGATACGGACCTCGGCGAGGCATTGCACCGCGAGGCCCTGGACATGGCCGCGAATGCGCGGGCCTTCCAGATCGCGCTTCGCGCCAATGCCGTCGATTTCACCTCGCCGCTCGGTATGTTCGGGCGGCTCAGGCTGAAGAAGGGCCGCCTGGACGCCAAGCGCCACGGGATCATGCCGATCTTCTCGGCGGCGCGGATCCTCGCCATCCAGCACGGCATCCGGGACCGCTCGACGCCGGCGCGGCTGAACGCGGCAGGCGCGGTGGCGGAGGACAGCCGGGAGGCCGTCGGCAATCTCGTCGAGGCCCATCGCATCCTGCTCGACGAAATCCTGGCCCAGCAGCTTCGCGATATCGGCCGCGGCATTCCCCACGGCAATTCGGTCGCGCCGAAGGAGATGTCCGCCCCGAGGCAGCGCCAGTTCCGCTGGGCGCTGGAACAGGTGGACCAGGTGCGCGGCGTGCTGGGAATGCCGGTATTCGGCTGATCCGGCAGCGCATCGAACCGGAACGGGACCGACCGGACGGTTTCGATTGTCGCCCCGGATCGCAGTCCGGGGCTTGCGGGGAAGGCAAGGTGGGGGCGACTTCCGCGCCAGCGGAAGCGGCAGTGTCAACACCACCATTCGTAAGGTTCGCCGCGTTCAGCGCGGCAGCCAGCGAAGCCCGCCAAAGGCCCGTCGTGTTGGGAACGGATACGAAGACGTTACAGGCTTTCGTCCGTGAGCAAGCCGAGCGGGGCGCCGCCATCTATACCGACGCAGCCGCCTATCGGGGCATGGGCGGTTTCAAGCATGAAGCGGTCAATGACTCGGTTGGCGAATATGTCCGCGACATGGCGCACACGAACGGCATTGAATCCTTCTGGGCCACGCTGAAACGCGGCTATCAGGGCACCTTCCACCATTTCAGCGAGAAGCACCTTGATCGCTATGTGACCGAGTTCGCGGGTCGTCACAATGTTCGCCTGCGGGACACAGTCGATCAAATGTCCGGCATGGTGGAGGGAATGGTCGGAAAGCGTCTTCGCTATGCTGACTTAGTGTCCGCACGGTAGTGTGGACTGGCATAATCTTCTAGTATGCCGTCCTACGTGACCCCATGATGATCCCGAACAGCACATTTGCAGCATCCAGCGTTGGGACCTTCGCGAGAACCTCTAAACGCTGCTCTCCGGATCGATGCGACCGGAGCACGAAGTAACCATTGCCGCCGCCCAAGTCGTCATCCTGTATTTGGTCATCGTAGGTTTCTTGACTGATCGGTGATATATATAGATCACTCGACTCGTCCAACTTAGCCCTAAGGACCTCTTCCTCCATGAGCGCAACTCCTCGTTATAAGTTCAATCGGTCTCCCCGATTTTCGGTAAATCACTTAGCACAATAATATAACGTCAAGCAATGCCAATCAGCGTGAGAACATAATTCGAGAAGCAAAATTCCCGAAAACAATCCCCGTGGTAGCTTATGACCAATCAAAACGAGCAATGAAAGACTTTTTGGTTTCTAACACAGGTGACCTTTCATTCTTTGACGATTATATATACCGTTTTGAAACACGGCAACGCCGTGAATCTGAAGGATGGATGCGCGACGAGATGGGAAGAAACATCGAGGCTATAGCAGAATTCAAAAGAACATTTTCAAGTAGACGTGCACGCCGCTACCAATTCATTGAGGATCAAGGAAATAGTAAAATTAACATTGAGGGCGTGAATATCAATGTTCGTCTCGATGCATCTGTAGTGCACGTTGATAGAAATGGGATAACTAATTTCGGGGGTTGTGTGTTATTTGTTGCTCGCATAGGAACTGCGCGCCGCAACATTGAGGACCGTCGCAAGGCAATTGCAGCCATGGTTCATTGGAGTCTTG
>JAJECZ010000030.1 GCA_022821735.1 Alphaproteobacteria bacterium
GACGGCGCGGAACATCGCCCGGACG
Source organism: Alphaproteobacteria bacterium (assembly GCA_022821735.1). GTDB lineage: Bacteria > Pseudomonadota > Alphaproteobacteria > Bin95 > Bin95 > Bin95. Next base: position 26 of record JAJECZ010000030.1, read on the forward strand.
CTCGGCCTCCCGGACTATCCCTTCATCATGGTCGAGCACCCGATCGGCAGCCGCCGGCCGGACGAGATCAGGGTTCTCGCCGAAGCGGCCTACCGGCAGGCGCTGCCGATCCTGACAGCGGCGTGACTGGGGCGTGACCGCCACGATCTATCCTGCGGCCCGGATCGTCACCATGAACCCGGCCCGGCCGCACGCCACCCACGTGGCGGTGCGGGAGGGCCGCATCCTCGGCGCCGGGACGCTGGAGGAACTGGCCGGCTGGGGCGACTACCGGCTGGACAGGCGCTTCGCGGACAAGGTGCTGATGCCGGGCCTCGTGGAAGGCCACAGCCATGTCATGGAAGGCTCGCTCTGGGCCTATGTCTATTGCGGCTTCTTCGACCGCATGGACCCTGAAGGCAGGGTCTGGGCGGGCCTGAAGTCCATCGACGCCGTGGTCGAGCGGCTCGCCGAAGCGGCGGGCGCGCTGGAGGACCCGGCGGCGCCGCTCGCCGGCTGGTCGCTCGATGCGATCTACTATGGCGGCCGGCGCGTCAACCGCCACGACCTCGACAGGGTCTCGGAGGAGCGCGCGGTCGGCGTGCTGAACGCCTCCGGCCATATCCTGAATGTCAACACCAAGGCGCTGGAGCTCGCCGGGTTGCTGCGCGCGGGCGTCAACCATCCCGGCATCCCGCTCGGCGCGGACGGCCTGCCGACCGGCGAGATGAAGGGGCCCGACGCCATGGCCCCGCTCGGCGTCCATACCGGCTTCGACCGCGACCTGCTGGCCTGCGACGAGCCGGGCCTGCGCCGCTTCGCCAGTCTCTGCGTGCGCACCGGCGTCACCACGGCTGCCGACCTCGCCAACCTGCTGCCGGAAGACGCGGTGGAGATGATGTTGCGCGTGACCGGCGAACCGGACTACCCGGCGCGCATCGTCTCGCTGCGGCGCTTCTACGGCCTCACGCCCGAAGAGCTGATCGACCGGGCGCTGGAACTCAGGGGGCGCAGCCGGGACAGGCTCCGCCTCGGCATCATCAAGGTGGTGGCGGACGGCTCGATCCAGGGCTTCTCCGCCCGGCTGCGCTGGCCCGGCTATTACAACGGCGCGCCGGAGGGACTGTGGTATGTGCCGCCCGAGCACCTGCTGGAGATCTACGAACGCGCGCTCGCCGCCGGCCTCCAGGTGCACACCCACACCAATGGCGACGAGGCAACGGACCTCGCGCTCGACTGCATGGAATCGGCGCTGCGCAAGCATCCCGCGCCCGACCACCGCTTCACCCTCCAGCACTGCCAGCTTGCCGACGCCGCGCAGTTCCGCCGCATCCGCGCGCTCGGCCTCTGCGTCAACCTCTTCCCCAACCACCATTTCTACTGGGGCGACCAGCATTACGCCGTGACCGTGGGGCCCGAGCGCGCCGAGCGCATGAACGCCTGCGCGACCGCACTCCGCGAGGGCGTGCCGCTCGCCATCCATTCCGATGCGCCGGTGACGCCGCTGGGCCCGCTCTTCACCGCCTGGTGCGCCGTCAACCGCCGGACCGCATCGGGGCGCACTCTCGGCGAGCATGAGCGGATCGGCGTCGCCGACGCGCTCCGCACGATCACGCTCGGCGCCGCCTGGACGCTCGGCCTCGATGGCGAGGTCGGCTCCATCGAGACCGGCAAGCGCGCGGATTTCGCCGTGCTTGAGGACGACCCGGAAACCGTCGGCGGCGAACGGCTGAAGGACGTGCGCGTCTGGGGCACGGTGCAGGGCGGCCGCATCTTCCGGGCTGCGGACCTCCAGCCATGACGGCCGCCGGCCCGCTGCCCGTCACCGTCGTCGGCGGCTATCTGGGCGCCGGCAAGACGACGCTGGTGAACAGCCTGCTGCGGCAGGCGAACGGCAGGCGGCTCGCAATCATGGTCAACGAATTCGGCGCGCTCCCCATAGACGCGAGCCTCGTCGAGGCCGCGGACGAGCGGATCGTCAGCCTTGTCGGCGGCTGCGTGTGCTGCAGCTACGGGGAGGACCTTGTGTCCTCGCTCACCATGCTGGAGGCGCTGGAGCCGAGGCCGGACCATGTGCTGCTGGAGGCGAGCGGCGTCGCCTTCCCCGGCGCCATCGCCGGCACGGTCGGCCTGCTGCAGGGCTTCGCGCTCGACGGCGCGGTGGTGCTGGCCGACGCCGAGACCGTGCGCGGCCGGGCGGACGACCGCTATCTCGGCAGCACCGTCCGGCGGCAGCTTGCGGAAGCCGACCTCATCCTGCTCAACAAGTGCGACCTCGCGGGCGATGCGGACGAAGTGGAAGCCTGGCTCGGCGAAGCGGCCCCGGACGCCCGGCTGCTGCGCACGACCCGCGCCGAGGCCCCCATCGACATCGTGCTCGGCGCCTGGACCGGCCGCGCCGCCCTGCCGCCCGCCGGCGGCCCGTTCGACCACACGCACGGCTACGCGACGGCCGCGCTCGATCCGCCCGCCGGAGCCGAACCGGAAGCGCTCGCCCGCATCCTCGCCGACCCCGCGCACGGCCTGCTGCGCGCCAAGGGCTTCATGCGCCGCTCCGGCGGCGGCATGGCCGCCATCCAGACCGTCGGCAGCCGCTGGACCGTCTCGGACGCGCCGGCAGACGCCCCCGCCGGCCTCGTCTGCATCGGCCTGGAAGAACAGACGGACTTCGCCGCCCTCCGGCGGGCAATTGGCTGCCCCTGATACCGAGGGTCATCGATCGGAACCCGCGCCGATAGCCGCGGGTTAGCTCCTTTCCTGCTCGCGGGGGGATGCCGCACGAACTCTCCTCCCCCGCTTGCGGGCCGCCGCCCTTTTGAGCAACCGGATAGATGGGTGACACTACAGACCGGATAGATGGGTAACAGTTTTCTGCGTTTGTTTGGCTTCCGCGCGGCCCGGCCGGGCCACGGCGAACGTTACGAATGGCGGCGTTGGCGCCGCCGCGCTGGCGGCCGGCCCCCTCACCCATCCTCTCCCCGCAAGCAGGGAGAGGGGATTTGCGGCCCGTCCTCTGCCGCCCCGAAGGCGAGGCGGCGGACGGACTGCCGGGAATGTCATGAAATGTCATGTTTTGTCATGTTCCGGCTGCGGAATGTCATGTTTCGTTTCCTTCCGGCCTGCATGTCCCACTCCGTCGCCCCGGCCTCCGAGCCGGGGTCCAGCCTCGGTTCTTGCGGCGGCCCCCGGCGGTCGGGCCTGTTCTCCACCGGCTGCGGCGGCATCGGGAGCTATGGATGGACCCCGGCTCCCCCGCCGGTGCGTGGGGGCAGGCCGGGGGAGCGTCACTGTTTCGCGCGTATCGCGGGCGGGCGGGGGCGCGTGTCGGCGCCGGCGCGGTTCGCGCGCCTGATTGCCCGCGCACGCGCGTGTGGGGCGGCGGGCGGACCTGTCCCGTCCGCTTGCTCCGGTTTTTTCCATTTTCGGCCTGCGCTCCCTGCGGAAAGCGGGAGGCGGCCCCGCGCGCGCCTCACTCCGTGCCTATATCGGCCGCGAACCGCCGGGAATCAAGTCCTTTTTGTGAACAAAAAATGAAAATCTCAGTGAATTTCCTCTAACCCGTTGACTTCGGGGAGAAACCGCAGCGGCCCGCAAGCGCCCGCGCCCGGCGCGGCCGGCCGCCTCCTTCGACAGGCCCCTCTTCGTTACCCCGGCCCCCGCCTGCCCTCCGCCAGCGGCGGCAGGCGCAAACGGTCAGGGATGGCTCCCGGATCAAGTCCGGGGTGACGGTTGCGGGTCGTGCGATGCGATGCCGGCACCGGAGATGCGGGAAGCCGCAAGCCCCGGATTGCAGTCCGGGGCAAGCGGGGCGAGGGGGAGGAGGGCCGGCCCCGGACCGGCTCCATTGCCGTGCGCGGCCTCATCGCCCGGACACCGCGCCATACCGCCAAAGGCAAGTGGATTCCGCCTTCGCGGGGATGACAGCGCCTTATGGGAAGGACCGATATATCGGCAAGAACAAGAAACCGGCGTTAGACTTTGGGGACAGAGTTGACTTTGTTATCCATGTCATTAGCTGCCCGCACCAATTCTTGAAAAATATTCTGGTGTTCAACACATTCACTCAAAACAACGTCACAACGCTTGGCTATCTCTATACGTTGGGATTCTAAATCAAGAGCTTGTTCCGCAAAATCTTTTTGAGCCTGACATATTACTCGTTTGGAGTTGGCAATTTCACTCTGTCTTACTCCCCATATAGCAAGAGAAGGCCTCCTTAAACAACGATCAGCCGCATTCCTCATATTATCAAGTACCTTAATAGTATCGGCATAAGATACATCGTTTCCCAGAATATCCCCAAGAGCAAAACTGTACCCGTTAAAATACAAATTGGTCAAATGCAAGAAAGTTCTGATACTCACATAATGAGCTGCTTCGGCCTCATGCACTTTACCATCAGGTCTTCTAGGATAAGAAGACATGTTTTCAATATCTGTCGCCGCCCTTTCATAATAGAAAATAGCCGCGTCATAATCTTCTTGCGTCTTTGGCAAGCTCGTAGAAGAATTTGGATCTTTATCTTTCCTATGGTGCTCTCCCAAAAAGTAAGAAGCGGTCACATGTCCCAAATCTGAAGATTTTTCTATATAATAACGCCACTCTCTTCCCTGACAGTAACGAGCATATCCTTCTGTATAATTCCTTACGGGATCATCAGGAGCGGCGTCGATGTACGCTGTACCCGTATCAGTTGAATAACTCCCCTCAGGGCACCTGGAGGCAAACCCATCTACTGAAAAAACAGAGACAAGAAACAAAAGGGTAATGAAAAGACTTCCTCTTAACATTCCAGAACCTGTCTGCTTCAATAATTCCCGCCCGCACTTTACTTCAAAGGCCGCCCCCGCGCCGCCTCGCACCGCGGGAGCAGGCATCGGCGCGGTTCGCATCCCGGCATCCTAGTGTAGGCTATGCTCCGGAGACAAGGGCGGGAGCCGGGAGGGGGCAGCGCGATGGGTTGGCGGATCGGGGTGGATATCGGCGGGACCTTCACCGATGTCGCCGTGCTGGACGAGGAGAGCGGGCGCGCCGGCATCGCCAAGGTCCCGACCACGCCGCGCGACTTCGGCGCCGCGGTGATCGACGGCATAGGCGCGGCCATGCGCGGCTACGGCATCGACCCCGCCTCGGTCTCGCTCGTCTCGCACGCCACCACGGTCGTCACCAACGCGCTGCTGGAGGGCAAGGGCGCCGACGTCGCGCTGGTCACGACCGCGGGCTTCCGCGACGTGCTGGAGCTTCGGCGCTCGGCCCGCGCGGACCTTTACGACCTGTTCCAGAACGCCCCGGCGGTGCTGGTGCCGCGCCGCCGGCGCTTCGAGGTGGCCGAGCGGATCGACGCCCAGGGCGAGGTCGTGGCCCCGCTCGACGAGGCCGGGCTCGACGCTGTCGTCGAGCGCATCCGGGGGCTGGACGTGGAGGCGGTCGCGGTCTGCCTCATGTTCTCCTTCCTGAACGACGCGCATGAACGCCGGGTGGGCGAGCGGATCCGGGCGGCGCTTCCGGGCCTGCCGGTGTTCCTCTCCAGCGAGGTGCTGCCGGAAATCCGCGAGTTCGAGCGCACCAGCACCACGGCCGTCTGCGCCTATGTCGGGCCGGTGCTGGCGTCCTATCTTGACCGGCTGGAGGCCGCGCTCGCCGAACTCCGCCTGCCTTCGCTCTACGTCATGGGCTCGAACGGCGGCGTGTTCGATGTGCCCGAGGCGCTCAAGATGCCGGCGGGCGCCGTCGAGTCGGGGCCCGCCGCCGGGGTCATCGCCGCGCAGCGCATGGGCCGCCAGCT
>JAJECZ010000534.1 GCA_022821735.1 Alphaproteobacteria bacterium
ACGCCGTGGAGCGCGCGGCGGGGCTCATTCTCGGCCGCTTCGGCAAGGAGTTCGGCGCGGCCGCGGCGGCGGCCGTTCCATTCTGCAACCTTCTCGGTCTTGCAACCGGCGGCTGGCTCCTCGCCAAAGGCGCGGCGGCAGCCGAGCGCCTCCTGGCGGACGGCGCGGAGGACACGGAATTCCTGAAAGCGAAGCGACTGACCGCGCGTTTCTATGCCCAAACCCTGCTGCCCCAATATGCCGGGCTCCTCGCCGCTGTCGAAGCCGCCGGCGGGGCAGAGCTGGAGATGGCGGCCGAACAGTTCTGACGGCGGAGGACAGTGCGATGACCTTCACGGCGATCGGCGCCTGCCCCGAAACGGGCCGACTCGGTATCGGCATCACGACCTATTCGCTCGGGGTCGGCGGCTACTGCCCGTTCTTCGAACGCGGCGTCGCCGTGCTCTCGACCCAGGCCTTCGCCAATCCGGCGCTCGGGCCGCTTGCCACCGCCGCACTCCGGAAGACGCCCGACCCGCAACGGGTGCTCGGGGTGCTGGCGAAGCAGGACGCGGGCTTCGACTGGCGCCAGGTCGTCATCGCGGCATCGGACGGCCGCGTCGCGGCGCATACCGGGCCCCATACGCGGCCATGGTCCGGCCACATTACCGGAGAGGGCTTCGCGGTCTTCGGCAATGTGCTGGCGGGCGAGGCGACCGTTACGGCGATGGCGGCTGCGTGGCGCGAGGGTGCCGGGGACGGCCTTCCGGAGCGGCTGCTTGCGGCAATCGAGGCGGGGCGCGACGCCGGCGGCCAGGCTTCGCCGGACGGCGCGCATCTGCCGGAGCGCTCGGCGGCGCTGATCGTGCGCGGTGCGGACATTGTCGAGGATATCGACCTCCGGGTGGACCTTCACGATGACGCGGTAGGCGAGCTTCGCCGCCTCTGGGACACATATCGGAAATACCTGCCCTACTACGCGCTGCGCGCGCGTTCGCCCGCCGAGACGCCGCCGCAGGACGTCTGGGCGCGGGAGAACGATCCCGGCAACGCATGAAGACCAACGACCTTTCGCCCGATACTCTGCTCGCCCAAGGCGGGCATTTCGTGGACCGCGAGACCGGGGCCGTCGTGCCGCCGATCCATTCCGCGACCACCTATGCGCGAAACAGCCGCTACGAAGTCGCCGATTACATCTACAGCCGGAACGCCAACCCGACCGGCGCACATGTCGAGCATGTGCTGGCGAAGCTCGAAGGCGCCGAGGAGGCGCTCGCCTTTTCGTCGGGCATGGCGGCGGTCGCTACCTTCTTCGACACCGTGGGTACCGGAGAGCATGTCGTGGCGCCGCGAGTGATGTATCACGGCGCGGCGGACCTGCTGCGCCGACTGGCCGACCGGCGGGGCGTCGAGGTCAGCTTCTTCGACGCCTCGGAGCCGGGCGCGCTGGAGGCGGCGGTACGGCCCGGCCGGACCTCGGTCGTCTGGATCGAGACCTGCGTGAACCCAACCTGGGACGTGATCGACGTGCGGGCCGCCGCCGAGACCGCCCGCAACGCCGGCGCGGTCCTTGCCGTGGACGCCACCGCGACGCCTCCGGTAACGCTCCGGGCGCTCGAACTCGGCGCGGATGTCGTCTTCCATTCCGCCACGAAATATCTCGCCGGCCACAGCGACCTTCTGGCGGGCGTGCTGGCGACCCGGAGCGCCGACGAGCGCTGGCACGAGGTCAAGGCGGCCCGCACGCGGATGGGCGGCATGCTCGGCGCGTTCGAAGCCTGGCTGCTGCTGCGCGGCATGCGCACGCTCCACCTGCGCTACGAACGGCAGGCTGCCAACGCGCTCGCCATCGCCCGGCATTTCGAGGGCCGCGCCGGCATCGAGGCAGTGCTCTATCCCGGCCTCGAATCCCATGCCGGACACGAGATCGCGAAGCGGCAGACAGCGGGCAGCTTCGGCGCCATGCTCTCGCTGCTGGTCGAAGGCGGCGCGGAGGCGGCCAAGCGGGTCGCGACGCGCACCCGGCTCTTCGTGCCCGCGACATCGCTCGGCGGCGTCGAGAGCCTGATCGAGCACCGGGCCTCGGTCGAGGGGCCGCTGAGCACCGTGCCGGCAAACCTGCTCCGCCTCTCGGTCGGCATCGAACGCGCCGACGAACTCATCGCGGACCTGGAACAGGCGCTCGCCTGACGGTCAGCGCCAGAAGTCCACGCGGAAACGGACGCGGCCCCGCGCCTCGACCTCGTGCGCCACGTCCGGCTCCACGATGCCGGGCCGCTCCGGCGAAAGCTCGATTTCCTCTACCTCAGGCTCGAGGATGCGGTAGGACAGCCGCCCCTCCAGCACGACGATCCTCCCCCAAGTCCCCGCCTTTGTGCGATGGGACCGCAAGAGGCTCGCCGGGATCGACCCTTCCGAAAACTCCGGCGTCCCGCCATAGCGGACCACGCCCTCGGGCAGCGCCTTCATCATGGACAGCTTTCGGCGGTCGTCGCAAAGAACGTCTCCAGATGCTCGATGACCGCCCGGGGCTGTTCCTCGGCCAGCCAGTGCCAGTTGTGCGGGAAATAGGTGACCGAGAATTCGTCGATCCAGCCCCGTGCGATGTCGTTCACGACCGGATCCAGCGCGACGTCCAGCGAACCCCACAATACGCTGACCGGACAGGTGATCCGCCGGGGCGCGACATGCCGGCGCCGCGGCGTGTCGCGCACGATTTCGCGGTAGTAGTTGATTGCGGCCGTGGCGGAACCCGGTATCTCGAAGGCGCGTCGGTAGGTCGCCACGTCCTCGGGCGGCATCACCCTGGCGAGCCGGATGGTTCCGGCGCGGAATTGCTCCAGGTACAGCTCCTCCGGCAGATCCGGAACAAGAGTGAGGAAGACGTACCAGCTCTTGCGCTGCTGCTCGGGGTGGCCCAGCCACGCGGCGATCCAGGCATCGGGGTGCGGGGCATTGAGAATCGCGAGCTTCCGGACGGCGCCGGGGTGGTCCATGGCGGTCTGGTAGGCAATCAGGCCGCCCCAGTCATGCCCCGCGACCATGGCCGGCGTCCCGAGATGGTCCACCAGAGCGGCCACATCGCCCGCCAGAGTGGCCAGGTCGTATCCCGACGCCGGCTTGGCGGAGAGGTGATAGCCCCGCAAGTCGGGAGCAACCACCCGGAACGACCGGGCGAGAGGGGGGATGACGTGGCGCCACGACCACCAGAACTCGGGGAATCCGTGCAGCAGGAGAACGAGGGGTCCGGCGCCCGCCTCAACATAGTGGAGCTCGGTGCCGTTGACGTTGGCCCGATGGTGCGACAGGCCGGGCAGGGTTGGGCTCATGCTGGATTTCCTTGTCGTTCGCAGGCTTCAGGCTGAACACGGGCGTCCTGCCGTCTCCGGCACAGGGCTCCCGCCGCCCGGCGGCGCCAGTCCCTGCATCTCCCCTAAACCATTGAAAAATATGGTGAGCGCGCCAGGATTCGAACCTGGGACCGTCTGATTAAAAGAAAGTGCGGACAGGCTACGGGCTTTGTCACTTATTTTCACGGCATTTTCCAAAATCCTTTATTTGCAACAGTTTGAAAGGTTCAGGGCCACTGACTTTTTCATTGCATGTCACAGGGTTTCATGCGATTTTTTCCCCGATTGAGTGACTCATGTGACTCGTTGGACCTACTGACTAGGGGAAGGCCATGTTGACTGAACACACTATCAGAGAGATGCCGCCGGGGCCAAAAATCAAGACCGCCTGGGACAAGGCGGTTACGGGTTTCGGTATCCGCGTCTATCCGACCGGGCGCAAATCTTTCGTGCTCCGGCGTAAGGGCGAAGACGGCAAGGTTTCCATGAAGACCCTTGGCGAGAGTCCGGCCCTGTCCCTCAAGGACGCTCGGGAGCTTGCGGCGCGGCTTGTCGCGGGCATGGATACCGTGACGCCTGCCGACAAGCCTGCGACAGTCGCGGACGCGGCAGAACGCTTCATCGGGCCGTTCATGGACTCCCGTATCCGAATCGGCCGGAACACTGAGCGGACTCGCCGCGACTATGGCTATCAGCTTCGCGGCTACATCCTCCCGGCAATTGGTCACAAGCCGATTGCCAGCGTCACGCGGGCGGACATAGAGCGCATGGTGGAGCCCATGCCGGGACCGACCCGCAATCGCGTCCTGGCGCTCGCCAGTCGCCTTATGAACCTTGCGGAGCGTTGGGAACTGCGGCCGCAGTCGAGCAACCCTTGCAAGGGCGTAGAGCGGGCCGTAGAGCGTGCCCGCGAACGGGTCCTGTCCGATAGCGAGCTTCGCGCCATTGCGGACGGGCTCGCCGCTCGGGAGGGCCGGAACATGGCGGCAGTCGCGGCGATTTGGGTCGCGGCGTACAGCGGCTTGCGGATTAGCGAAGTACTGGCAATGCGTTGGGAGGACATGGACGGAGACTCCGGCGCAGTCACGCTCCCCGAGACGAAGACAGGCGCGCGGGTCCATCATCTTGCCGACGCGGCGCTTGCCGTCATTTCCCGCCTGCCGCGACTGGCGAACAACCCGCATGTCTTCGCCAGTAGGAACGGCGCGGCGATTGGCTATCGTTTCACGCGCAAAGTCTTCATGGAAATTTGCGACGGCGCGGGCGTTGCCGATTGCCGCTTGCACGATCTCCGGCGCTCGATTGTGACGCGCGCGGCAGCGGCCGGCATGACGGCCCTACAGCTCCGCGACACCTGGGGTTGGTCGAGCATGGCAATGCCGGCCCGTTATGTCCGGCTTGGCGACGAATTGTCACGGTCGAATCGACGGGAAGCCGGAGACAGGATTGCCGCGATTATGGGGAGTTAGCAGGCAAAAAAGTTACAACTAGTAGTCAACAAACGGGCCGGTTTACGCCGGCCCGTTCCCTTTGGTCCCTTTGCATCCCTTTTTACATTTCACGATATATAATCCATCTTGCGGTTAGGTCACGATAACTAACCGGGAATCACCATGTTCACGAACAATCACTACTACACCGAGTCGGAAGTAGCGGAGGCGCTTCCGATTGCAGTCGGGACTCTCCGGAACTGGCGCTACCTTCGCAAGACGAAAGGCAAAGACGCCGGGCCGGCTTACTGCAAATTTGGCGGCAAGGTTGTCTATCTCGGGGAGCATTTGAACGCCTTTGTTCGGCGCAACATGATCGGCGCCGGCGGGCAGATTGTGAGCAAAGGCGCAGCCTAGAAACGAACGACCCGCCGGGGATTCAGGAAACCGGCGGGCCGCATCCAGTCGCCAACTGGATTCGCGTGGAGGCTCCAGAATGAGCAGCCCTGAGAGGAAGCCGCTGATCCCTAGCAGAGTCTTTCGGATCGCCAAAAACGAAAGACGACTGCAATGACGGAAAATAACCAACCCGCCGCGGACCCGTCAACCCGCACCTTGAATCATGTCACTTTCGCTGAACTCTGGCGCGAGGGACCGGGCAAAAATTTCGCGTTCCGCGGACTTGGGCTTTCTACGGCTTGCCATTGGAAGGAGGGTTACGGCTGGACAACCGGCCCGGAAGCCGTAGCAGCGGCGCTCCGCACTATGGGCGAAGTCATGCGCAACGCGGTCCCGGCCCGAGACGCGCCGGCATGGCTCCGCAAGGCGCATATTGCCGGCGCGCTTTCCTTGGCTAATGCGCTCCCGGACATGCTCGCCCTGCCCGAGCAATGGGACCGTGACCCGTTGCTTGCCGGATTGCCGGACGGCAGCGTTGTCGATCTCCGGTTTTCGGACATACGGGAGCCGACCCGAGAGGAATATGTTTCAAAGCGCCTGGGGGCCGTTCCCAACCGTGACGCGAGCATGGATAGGTTCTGGGGCGTCTTGAAGCTTATAACAGGCGACAGGGACGGCTACAGGCGGGCTCTAAGGGCCGTCATGGGCTCCGCGATACTGGGACATGCCGAAAGGGCGTTCCCTATCGCGTTGGGGCCGTCCGGGACCGGCAAGACAGTATTTGCTGAAACCCTAATGGCGCTCGCGGGCGACTACGCGACCGCTATGCGCGGCGAGACACTTTCCGCCGGACGGGGCGAGCATCCGACCGCAATAGCCATGTTGGAAGGCAAGCGCCTGGTAGTCGCTTCCGAACTGAAAGGCGGAGTCTGGCGTTCGGAGTTTGTGAAACGCCTGACCGGCGGCGACACTTTGAGCGCCCATGCCATGCGGCAGGATGAACGGAGTTTCCGGCCGTCTCATATCCTCTTGGCTATCGCCAATCCGGGAGACTTGCCGCAAACCGCAATTCTGGATGATGCCATGGTGGCGCGGGTCCGAATCCTCCCGTTCGATAATCCTCCCGAGCACGAAACGCCGCACCTTGCGCAACAGATAGCCGCGAACGAACTCCCCGCAATCGTTTCGTTTGCCCTGGAAGGCGCGAAGGATGTCGCAATAAACGGATTGCTTCATATTCTCGACCAATGCCCGACGATCTTAGACGCAACGGCAGACTGGCAGAATGAAACCGACTCAATAGGCGATTGGATTAGGGACCGTTGCCAGACAGGGGCCGGGCTTTGGCAAGAGCGGCAAAAGCTCTTGGACAGTTACCAATCGTTTGCCGGGCAGTATGCGGCAGGAAAGCTAGCTTTCTATTCCGCCATGCGTGAACGCTATGGGCAAGAGACAACGCGCAAGGGCAAACGCGGCTTTGTCGGTATCCGCGATGATTGGGCATGACATGGCGCATAGGGTGCAATTTGCCCGGATCGAAACTGCACCCCGCCGCTTCCGGGAGCAATTCGGCATGGTAGAACTGCACCCGCTGCACCCCGGATTGCACCCCGGATTGCACCCCGCAAAAGTCAAGCACGGCAAGGCTTTGAAGGCTCTAGGGTGCAAAAGGTGCAATTTGATTCAGACATTCGACTCTCATATACGCGCACAATTAGAGCCGAACCCGATTCAAACTGCACCTTTTGCACCCCGGACATGCTGACATGATCCGTTTCCCGCACTGGCGCTCGCACCCTTTCACGCTGGCAACCGGCGACTTGACAGATTGTGTGACCTTGCAACGCGCCGTGGATTTTTTCGACTCCGCCTATTCTCGCCCTTGTATCGGGCCGAAACCTAGCTTTTGGCTAGAGCTATGTGCGGACAATTCCGTTGCGTTGCAAACTAGCTTTTATCTCGGGATTGGCTATGTCGGATTGCGGCGGCAGGAACAACGCTGCATCCGACGCATTGCCCAAGGATTGCCGGCGGAACTGCCGCCAAGCCGGCGGCGCGGAAGGCGGAGACGATAGGGGATTTTTCAGGGCTAGTTTGCCGGCAAAAGGGCGGGCCTATCCTTGGGACCCTGTCCGGTGAAATGAACGCCTATCCGAAACCGAAGCCGCCCCTATTGACAAAAAACGAGCGGAAAGTTTACGCTGATAGACATGCCTTCGGCCGAGTACATGCGGGCTTATCGAGCCCGGCGAAAAGCGAACGGCGGCAAGCGTTTGACCGCGATTGCCGAAACGCCGGCCGTTGTTGACAACTGGTTGAAGAATCCTCCCCGGCCCCGTAAACCGGCCGCGGCGCTCGCCCGTTGGGCAAAGGCGAATCTGAAAGTCCCTCCCGGACATGCGAACGCAGGCAAGGCGCTTGTTCTGCCTCGATACGCAGTCGAGTTTCTGGAAGACGCCTTAGCGCCGGGAATCCGGGAAGCCGGATGCTTTGTCGGCAGGAAGAACGCGAAGAGCGCCGCCATTGCGGTTTTCATTCTCGGGCACTTGGCGGACAATGGACCCTTGCGGCGGCAAGGTTGGCGTTGCGGCGTTGCGAGCGTGAATCGCGAGAAGGCGGGCGAGCTTTGGCAACAGTGCGAGGACATAGCGACGGCTTCCGGGCTTGCCGGTATCACTTTCGGCAAGGTTCCGCGCGTTGTTCGCTCCGATTGGGGCCGCGTCGATTTTCTGTCGGCAGACAAGACGGCCGGACATGCGAGCGGCTTTGACATTTGCGTTGCCGACGAATTGGGTTTGTTCCCCGAGCGGGGCCGGGCTCTTGTGTCCGGTCTGCTTTCCTCCACAAGCGCGCGGGACGGCCGCCTGTTCGCTATCTCGATTGTTGGCGACAGTCCGCTTTCCCGGGAACTCATAGAGCGCCGGGAGGACCCGGCCGTTATCGTGCATCTGCATCAAGCGCCGCCGGATTGCGCCCTGGACGATCCCGCCGCATGGAAGGCGAGCAATCCGACGCTCGGGACCGTGAAAAGCCGCGCCTACATGGAAGACATGGCGCGGCGGGCTCGGGACAACCCGAATACGGCAAGCGAGTTTCGCGGGCATGACTTGAATCAACCCGTCTCCCCGAGCCGGACTCCTATCGTCGATCTGGACCATTGGTCTGTTTGCGCGGCGTACGAACAACCGCCGCGCGCGGGCAAGCTCTATGTCGGAATTGACCTTGGCGGGTCCCGGTCCCTTACTGCCGCCGCGTTCTACTGGCCCGAGACCGGCAGGCTAGAGGCATACGGCGCTTGCGGCGCGGTCCCGTCACTGGCGGAACGGGGCGAGGCGGACGGAATCGGGGAACGATATGTCCGCATGGCGGAACGGGGCGAATTGCGCGCCATGGGAGGGCGTACAACGCCAGTACAAGGCTTCCTCGCCTGGATAGTGGAATTGCTTGCCGGGGAGCGTCCCGAGCTGGTCCTGGCGGACCGCTACAGGCAGGAGGAAGCACAAGACGCCTTGTCCCTTGCCGGGATTATCTGGCCCCATGAATGGCGCGGCTCGGGCGCGGGTCCGCACGGCTTTGCGGATGTTCGCGCCTTCCAAAAGGCGATTTACGACAAGCGACTCCGTCCCGGCTTCAACTTGTTCCTTGAGTCGGCAGTCGCGGAGTCGGTTATCGAGCCGGACAAGAACGACAATCCCGTTCTGGAAAAGCGGAAACAGAATTCAAGAATCGACGCTTTGAGCGCCGCCATTCTGGCGGTTGGCGCGGGCGAGCGATTGGCCTACCGTCCCGCGCGCAGGGTCGCGCATATCCCACTACAGGCGGCATAAAGGAGAGAAAAGATGACGCCGAAGCAACGCGCGCGGCTGAAAGCGGCGGCAATCCAGAAGCGACTCAATGAAATTGAGGCGCTTCCCATGACAAGCGAACTCGACAAGGAACAATCGGAGCTTCTGGCGACGCTCGCCATGCTGACTCCGCTTGTAAACGCGCCGGAACTCGGGACCGAAAGCCTTGCCGACGCGGAAGGCGATGAATTCCGCGCCATTCTGTCCGGCGGCAGCATCGGCGCGATTCTCGATTGCGCCATTTCCGGCGCGCAAACGACCGGCCGCGAGGCGGAAATCCAGTCCCATTTCAAGCTCGCGGCAAACGAGTTTCCCGTTCAAATGCTCCGGGACTCTGCCGCCATTCAAGCGGCAGTTACGCAGGCGCCGGCGGACGGGGATAACCGCAGCGTTCGGCCCGTGATTCCCGAAGTTTTCCCGTCAAGCGTCATGTCGTTTTTGTCCATTCCGACTCCGACCGTTCCGGTTGGCGAGTCGGAATATGTCGTGCTGACGACCGGCGCGACTGTTCAGACTCCGGCGGAAGCGGCGGCAGCGGCAGAATCAACCGGGACGTTCACGCCGACCAAACTGCGAGCCCGGCGCTATCAGACAAGTTTCCGCTGGAGTCGGGAAGACGCGGCGAGTTTTGCGCCGCTTGAAATGGCGCTCCGGCAGAACCTTTCCGACGCAATGGCTTCCAAACTGGAAGCGGAAGCGTTGCTGAATAATCCGAACGGACTCCTTACCGGAGTCGTCCTGGCGGACAACGACGTAGAAGCGAAAACGACCGCCGGGAACTATCTCGGATTGCTCGGTTACGGCAATGTTGACGGCAAGTTTGCCGCGACAATCCGGGACATTCGAATCCTGATGGGCGGCGGAACTTATGCCGCCGCTGCAATGGAATATATCGACTCGGAAAACGCTCTTGACCGGCTGATTCGGGCAAGCGGCGGAGTCCGTGTTTCGGCGCATGTCCCGGCAGTCGCAGACAACAAACAGGAGTCGATTGTCCGAATCGGCAGGCGTATGGACGCGGTTATGCCGCTTTGGAACGCCATTACGATGATTCCGGACGCAATCACAAAAGCTGACGAAGGCGAGATACGAGTCACGGCAGTCGGCTTGTTCAACTTCGCGCTTTTGCGAGCCGACGGCTTCAAGAAACAGCAAACGCAGCACGCATGATGCGCCTTGCCCTTACATGGGGCGGTCCGAAAATCGACCGGCCGCCTGTCCGCGCGGAACTCGATTATACCGACAAGGTAATTGAGTATATCGAGCGGCAGGCGGCCGGGTTGAACGCGGACCCGACCGCCCTAATGCTTGTAGCGGCTTGCGCGGGCATTTGGGAGCGTTGCATTGCCGCCGCGACCGTGGAACCCGCTTCCGGCGCTCTAGCGGGCGTCACGCCGCAAATGCTCGCCCTTGCGGGCCGGGATTTGGCGCTACGCGGCAATTCGATATGGGCAATTCAGGTGACGCCTGCCGGGCAGGTTTTGCTTGTGCCCGCGTCCAGTTTCGACATTGCCGGCGGGCCGGACCCGGCAAGCTGGCGCTATAGCCTGGACCTGGCCGGCCCGAGCCTTTCCGGGACCCGAGTCTATGAGCGGGACTCCGTGCTGCATTTCCGCCTTCAAGCCGACGCGCGGGAGCCTTGGCGCGGGGCGAGCCCGCTGCAATCGGCCCGCTTGGGATTCGACCTTGCGGCGGCGCTTGAAAAGGCAATGCGCGATGAAACGCGCCTGCCGGTTTCCCGGATTGTGACTGTTTCGGGTGGCCGGTCGGAAAGCGTTGACGAACTGTCCGCGAAAATCGCGGAAGGCGGAGTCGCGACAACGGATGTTGAAGGCGCTTCCCCGAGCGGCTTGCACCGGATTCAGGCGAGCCCGAGCGAAACCGCGAAGGCGCTTCGATCCGACCTTGGCGAAGAGATTTGCGCGGCGTTCGGGGCGAGTCCCGTCTTGTTCGCGGCGCAAGGTGACGGGAGCGGGCAGCGGGAAGCATGGCGGCGCTTCTGGGCCGGTACAATCGCGCCTGTAGGGCGGATTATCGAGGCGGAGCTACAGGCGCAATTGGACCCTGCCGCAACTGTCCATTTCCGCGACATGCGGGCGAGCGACGAAGACGGCATGTCCCGAGCCATATCGAGGCGCGCGGCGGCCTACAAGACATTCCGGGACGCGGGAATCGAAGACGCAGAAGCCCGGCGACTGGCGGGATTGGAGTCGTGACATGGCGGCAAATGCAACTGACATTTTGAGTGTCGCAAACGGAAAGATTCAACTGAAAGTCGATGACGATACCGACGCGGAAATTACGGCGCTTGTAACGCAAGCTATTGAGAGCGCCGTTGCCCATGTCGCAGACAAGACAGGCTTTCATTTGCTCCGGCATGACGCGACCTTTGAAGCGCGGCCGTCCAGTTTGGAAGATTCGGGCCTTATCCCGCTCCCGACACTGGACATTGCGGCAGTCTCGGGTATCGCGTTCTATCAAGCCGGGGACGCGGTTACAGCGGACCCTACAGGCGCGGTCCAGCCGCTTCCGGCCCGCTGGATAACCCGCAAGGGCTGGACGCTGATTAGCGCGCCGGCAGGCGGTTGGCCCCGGAACGAACTGGACCCGAAACTGCCCTGGATCGTCACGGTTTCGCGGGACTATTCCCTGACGCAACGCGACCAAGACATAATGCAAGCAATCGTCTTGATGGCCCGCCAGTTTTACGAACAACCGGAAGTCTTCGAATCGAACTTTGCCGTGAATAGTCTTCTCGGGCAGGCGCGGGCAAGGCGAGCAATCCGGGCAGCGTTTCCGCCGTTGTGAGCGTCTATGTCAAAACGCCTCGGGAGCCTTTCAGCAAAGCCCAATGGCATAGGGACCGGCGCGCGGCGCGACTGGCGGCTGGTCTATGCTCCGCTTGCGGCGAAAACCCGCTGGAAGACGGCCGAAAGAAATGCGCGCCATGCCTCGAATTCGACAGGCGGCAATGGCGGGCAAGGAACAACCCGGACTCGGTCGAGTCCCGCTTCAAGACGGCGCAATGGCATGTTGCGCGCGGCGCGCATCCCCGAGCGGCGCTAGACCGAGTCGGGCTCTTGGAAATGGTATTGAAGGGCGAAAAATGACTGACAAGGAACTGATCGAACTACTCGAAAAGCCCGGCGTTCAAGAAGCTATCCGCAATCTGATTGTTCGCCTTGCTCGGCAGAATGCGTTTGCGGACAGCCCCGGATTGAATCTGCCGACTTCTGCACCGCGTCGATAGCAGCCGCCTCTATTGCGGCGTATGTCGCGCCTTCGTCGAAAGGCAGATTGACGACAAAAACGGCGGTATTAGCTCCCGAATTGTCCGTTGTGCGGACAGTCACCATAACCCGCACTTGAAATTGTTCCGGCAATGCGGGTTCGTTTGGGATACCTCGAATTCGGGTAATCGCTTCAATATTGAATTCTGTCATTGCCCGTCTTCCTCCGCATACATTTCCCATGTCGAGACGGCCGCCATTGTGCAGCGTTTCACGAATCCCGTTGCAGTGATTCCCTGCCGATCCGCGACCTCCTGCAACCGCTCGAATTCGTCCCGAGTGAAATAGACCGGGACGCTTGGTCCAGGGTCCTGCCGGGAGGCGTATCGAGCGCGCCGCTTGGGCGTGGACAGAGTCGGGTATCGCGGGCCGGACATAGGGTCCCTCCTATCGTTGCCGGAAGCCCGTCCGTATGCCAGCCGCAAGGCATAGACAGGCGACGGCAAGGCACAAGAGCGCGACAGTCACGGCGCGAATTCTCCGGTTTTAGTGACTCGTTTAGTGACTCGCGCCGTTTCCATGCTCGGGACCCTCCCCTAAGTCCTTGATTTTATGGTGAGCGCGGCAGGATTCGAACCTGCGACCGCCTGATTAAAAGTCAGATGCTCTACCAACTGAGCTACGCGCCCGACCGGGACGGCGGCGAAACTGTGCGGCGCCGCCTGCGGTGTCAAGGGCCGGTCAATACACCTTGGAGGCGGCGCCGCTCTCGACCTTGCGCCCGTCCCCGAACCGCTCCTGCAGGGCCGCGATCACGCGCGGCGTGGTGAAGGCGGAGGAGTCCCCGCCGAGCGCCGCGATTTCCTTGACGAAGCGCGAGGAGATGAACTGGTGGCTCTCCGACGCGGAGAGGAACACGGTCTCGACGTCCGGCTCCATCGTCCGGTTCAGGCTCGCCATCTGCATCTCGTACTCGAAATCGGAGACGGCCCTGAGCCCCCGGAAGATGACGCTCACCCGATGCTGGCGCGCATAGGCGACCAGCAGCCCGTCCATCAGCCGCACCTCGATCCGGTCGGCGACGGTGCGATCATTAAGCGCGGCGATCTCGTCCTCGACCATCGCCTTGCGCTCTTCCGGAGTGAACAGCGGCCCCTTGCCGGCATTGTTGAACACGCCGACGATCAGCCGGTCCACCAGACGCGCGCCCCGGTAGATGATGTCGATATGGCCGTTGGTGATCGGATCGAACGTGCCGGGATAGAGGCCGACCTTCTCGTGGTTCACTCTTGCTCTCCTGCGCCGTTCCCGGCGTCCGCGTCGCTTTCGGGCGCCTCGCCCCCGTCCTCCGCTTCGTCCTCCCCGTTGGCATCCGCCAGATGCGAGACCTGGACCACCCGCGCGCCTTCGGGGATGTTGAACAGGCGCACGCCCTGGGTCCGCCGGCGCGCTTTCCGGATATCGGTTACGGGGCAGCGGATCAACTGGCCGCCGTCGGTCATCAGCAGAAGCTGGTCCGTCTCCTCGACGGGGAAGGCGGCGACGACCTCGACTTCCTCGCCGCTGCGCGCCATCAGCTCGATGCCCTGCCCGCCCCTTCTGGTCACGCGGTAGTCGTAGGCGGAGGTGCGCTTGCCGTAGCCGTCCGAGGCGACCGAGAGGATCATCTGCTCGTGCGCCTCGAGTTCGGCGGTGCGGATCATGTCGCCGATGCCGTTCTGGCTGAGATAGGTATCCCGTTCCTCCGGCGTGAACTCCGCCCCGTCCAGCACGCTCATCGAGATGACGCGGTCGTCCTCAAGCAGGGTTATGCCGCGCACGCCCGTCGATGCGCGGCTCACGAACTCCCGCACGCCTTCCGCCGGGAAACGCAGCGCCTTGCCCTTCCGCGTCGCCAGCAGGATATGGTCGCCGGGCCCGCACGGCTTCACCCCCACCAGCACGTCGCCTTCGTCCAGCTTCATCGCGATCTTGCCGCGACGGGGAATGTTGATGAAATCCGCGAGCGTGTTGCGCCGCACATTGCCGCTCTCGGTCGCGAACATGACCGAGAGCCCGTGCCAGCTCTCCTCGTCGTCCGGCATCGCCATGACGGCGGTGATGCGGTCGCCGGCCGGCAGGGCCTCGATGACCTGCTGCATCTTGACCCCGCGCCCCTGCGGCCCCGTGCGCGGCAGACGGTGGACCTTGAGCTTGTAGACGATGCCCGAGGCCGAGAAGAACAGCAGCGGCGTGTGCGTGTGCGCGATGATGACCTGCGAGACCGCGTCCTCGTAGCGGTTCGACATGCCCGAGCGCCCCTTGCCGCCGCGCTTCTGCGCCCGGTAGGTGGAGAGCTGCACGCGCCGGATATTGCCGCCCTGGCTCACCGTCACCACCATGTCCTCGCGCTGGATCAGGTCTTCTTCGTCGGGGTCGACCTCGGCGTCGGTCAGGGTCGAGCGGCGGTCGTCCGCAAACCGGTCCCGCACGCTCTGCAGCTCCTCGCGTATCACCGCAAGCAGCCGTTCCCGCGAGCCCAGGATTTCCAGGTAGCCCCGGATGCGCTCCGCCACCTCTTCCAGCTCCTCGGCGATCTTCTGCCGCTCCAGGCCGGTGAGCCGGTGCAGGCGCAGGTCGAGGATGGCGCGCGCCTGCGCATCGCTCAGCCGGTAGCCGCCGTCTTCGAGCGCGCCGCCGGTCGGACCGAGAAGGGCCAGCAGCGGCGCCGTGTCCGCTGCCGGCCAGGCGCGCGCGAGCAGGTTTGCGCGCGCTTCGGCGGGGTCGCCCGCCTGTCGGATGACGCGGATGATCTCGTCGATATTGGCGACCGCCACCGCAAGGCCGACCAGCACATGCGCGCGCTCCCGCGCCTTGCCGAGGTCGTGGCGGGTGCGCCTCGCGACGACCTCCTCGCGGAACGCGACGAAGGCCCCGACGATGCGGTCCAGCGACAGCGTCTCGGGCCGCCCGCCGTCGAGCGCCAGCATGTTGATGCCGAAGCTGACCTGAAGCTGCGTGTGCCGGTAGAGCTGGTTCAGCAGGACGCGGTGTTCGACCCCCGGCTTGAGTTCGATCACGATGCGGATGCCGCGCCGGTCGCTCTCGTCGCGGAGCGCCTGGATGCCCTCGATCAGCTTCAGGTTCACGACCTCGCTGATGCGCTCGATCATCCGCGCCTTGTTCACCTGGTACGGCACCTCCGTGACGATGATCGCCTCGCGGTTGCCCGGACGCTCCTCGACCTCGGTGCGGGCGCGGAGGATGACCGTGCCGCGACCGGTGAGATAGGCCTGCCGGATGCCCTCCAGGCCGAGCAGGACGCCGCCGGTCGGGAAGTCCGGCCCCGGCACATATTCCATCAGCTCGTCGACGGTGATCGCCGGGTTGTCGAGCCAGGCGAAACAGGCGTCGATCACCTCGCCCAGATTGTGGGTCGGGATGTTGGTGGCCATGCCGACGGCGATGCCGCCCGCTCCGTTGACCAGCAGGTTCGGGTACTGCGCCGGCAGCACGACGGGTTCCTGCTCGCTGTCGTCGTAGTTCGGCTGGAAATCGACCGTGTCCTTGTCGATATCGGTCAGCAGGGCTTCCGACGCCCGCGCGAGCCGCGCCTCGGTGTAGCGCATCGCGGCCGGGGGGTCGTTGTCCATCGAGCCGAAATTGCCCTGCCCCGCGATCAGCGGCAGGCGCATGGAGAAGGGCTGCGCCATCCGCACCATGGCGTCGTAGATCGCGCTGTCGCCGTGCGGGTGGAACTTGCCCATCACGTCGCCGACGATGCGCGCCGACTTGCGGAACGGCTGGTTCCAGCCGTAGCCGCCCTCGCGCATGGCGTAGAGGATGCGCCGGTGGACCGGCTTCAGCCCGTCGCGCACGTCCGGCAGCGCGCGCGCTACGATCACGCTCATCGCGTAATCGAGATACGAGCGGCGCATCTCGTCTTCGAGCGCTACCGGCGCGATGTCGTCCGGCTCTATGGCGATCGTATCGTTCACGGAACGCTAGCCCACATTTCTCACCAGGGTCATGGTCTGCGCGGCGCTGTCGGGCCGTCAGGGTAGGAAAGCCGCGCAGTTCGTCGCGCGTGGACGCGCGTGGGCGCGCGATGCGGGGCATCGGGCAAGCGGCTCGACGCAGACCGTGACCCTGGTGAGAAATGTGGGCCAGAGGGGCTGCAGGGGGCCGAATCGTGGAAAAGGCGGTTCATCAGAACGGGATGTCGTCGTCCAGGTCGGAGCCCAGGGCCGGCGCCGGCGCTGCCGACCTGCCGGCGCCCGCATCCCGCTCGCCGTAGCCGCCATAGTCCCGGTCGCGGGACTCCGCGTCGCCGGCGCGGTCGAGCATCTGGAGTTCGCCCCGGAACCGCTGCAGCACCACTTCGGTCGAATAGCGGTCCTGGCCAGACTGGTCCTGCCATTTGCGCGTTTGCAGGCTGCCTTCGAGATACACCTTGGAACCCTTGCGGAGATACTGCTCGGCGATGTCCGCCAACCGCCCGAAAATGACGACCCGGTGCCACTCCGTGCGCTCACGCCGCTCGCCGGTCTGCCGGTCGTTCCAGGTCTCTGAAGTAGCTACCGACATATTTGCGATCTTGTCGCCGGACTGCATGGTCCGGATCTCGGGGTCGCGGCCCAGATTCCCGACCAGAATCACCTTGTTGACGCTGCCTGCCATAGCCTCGATTCCTTACACCCGATTCGCCCCCGGAACATACACCCGGCCGACCGCCAAAGCGACCGGCCGAGGGCCGCCGCCCTGTGGAACGAATGGGTAACTTTGTCCCTCCGTCCGACCGCTCGCAGCGCCCCTTGCCGAAGCCGGCGGGAAGG
>JAJECZ010000417.1 GCA_022821735.1 Alphaproteobacteria bacterium
ACGAACAGCGACCAGCCGCCGCGCTCGCCGCGGCCGTTGCCGAAATGCGTGACGCCCGCTTCCGGCCGGGAGGGCCGGGCAAGGCGCTCCAGGCGCTCCTCGTCGCCGCGCGCCGAAGGCTCCAGGAAGAACTTGCTGACCGGCGGCAGCATGGGCGCAAGCGGATAGAGATATTCCAGCGCCGGGGCGCGGGCGCGCGTGCCGCGCAGCGCCTCCTGCATGTCTCCCGCGCCGCCCGCCGCCTCCATGCGCGCCAGCGCGTCGAGCGCCGTGCCGGCGCTGCCGGAAAGCGCCTGCCGGGGGCCGTCGAGCCGTTCCGGCCAATCGGCCTCCTCCAGCGCCGGGCGCGCCTGCCGGAGCGCTTCGTCGAGCGGCGCGAGCATGGACCACAGCCGCTCCAGACCCTCGGGGTGGAGATTGCGGGCGGCGAATTCGAGGCCGTCCAGCGCATTCAGGAGCGGCGGCAGGATGCCGGTTATCGCATCGACAAGGCGGTCGTTCTCGTCTGTCATGGACACGCAAGGTAGCATGGCGCCGACCGGGGCCGCGCCGGGCCGGAGTAAGACCGATTTCCGACATCCAGCCTGAACGCTCCTCCCGTCTGCGCGGTGTCTTTGCACCCTTCGCCGTGCGCAGCTTCCGGTTCCAGTGGCCCGGCGACCTCGCCACTTCGCTCGCCTTCGAGATGGAGACGCTGATCCTCAACTGGTTCGTGCTGGTCGCGACCGGGTCGGTGATGCTCCAGACCGCGTTCGCCGCGCTCCAGTTCCTCGGCACGCTGCTGGCCCCGGCGATGGGTTCGCTCGCCGACCGGCTCGGCCGCCGCGCCATGATCGCGGCCATGCGCGGCTTCTACCTCGTCCTCGCAGGCTGCCTCGCCGCCCTCGGCCTGACGGACAGGCTCGACCCGGCCTCGGTGTTCGTGATCGCCGCGCTCGCCGGGCTGGTCCGCCCGTCCGACCTTGTGATACGCAATGCCCTCGTCGGCGACACCATGGCCGACCGCCTGCTCGTGAACGCCATGGGGTTCTCGCGCACGACGCAGGATCTCGCCCGCGTCGCAGGCGCGCTGATCGGCGCCACTCTGTTCGAGTCGCTCGGTATCGGCCCCGCCTATCTGGTGGTTGGCGCCTTCTACCTGACAGCCTTCGCGCTCAGCTTCGGCGTAGGCGGACGGCGCGCGCGCCCGCGCGGCAGGGGCCTGTCCATGCCGGGGGAACTCAGGGCCGGCTTCCGGCACATCCGGCGCACGCCCGCCCTCATGGCCGCCATGTGGCTGGCCTTCCTGGTCAACCTGACGGGCTTCCCCGTCTCCAGCGGGCTGATGCCCTATGCCACGCGGGAAGTCTACGGGCTGGACGCCATCGGCCTCTCGCACCTCCTGGCCAGTTATGCCGCCGGCGCCCTGATCGGCTCCTTCTCGATGGCCGTGGGAGGCGGGCCGCGCCGGTCTCCGGTCGGCGCCGTATTTGCCGGGGTGGCTGTCTGGTACCTGCTGCTCATGGTCTTCTCGCAGATGACGGAGAAATGGGCCGGCATGGCGGTGATGGTCGCGGTGGGGACGGTCCAGGGCGGCGCCATGATCGGCCTCGCCGTTCTCCTGCTCCGGCGCAGCAATGCCCGGCTCCGGGGCCTGGTGATGGGCGTGCGCATGCTCGCGGTTTACGGCATGGCGATCGGCCTGCCGCTCGGCGGCGCGCTGATCGAGACGGTCGGTTACCGGGCGACGGTGATGAGCTATGCGCTTGCGGGCCTCGCGGGCACCGCGCTGATCGCATTCCTTTGGCGCCGCGCCCTGTTCGGCGCGGAAGCGGCTGGACGGCGTTCGCGAATGGCGGCAGGCTGAAAGGCGGAAACCGGAGACAGAAGCCGTAAATATGAGCCGCAAACCCGACCGCCAGATCGCCCTGGTCGCCTTCCTCCAGGCGCAGAATTGCTCGACCCTGCCCGCCGCCTGGCGCCACCCGGACGCGCGGCTGGACTTCATGTCGGCGGACTATTACCGCGACCTCGCCCGGCTGCTGGAGCACGGCAAGTTCGATATCGGCTTCTTCGACGACCGCCTCGCCATGCCGGACATGTTCGGCAAGGACCATGCGCACACGGTCGAGCACGGCATACGCTGCGTGAAGATGGATCCCATCGTCACCCTGATGGCGATGGGCATGGCGACGGAGCGGCTCGGCCTCGGCGCCACCTGCTCGACGACCTATTACGACCCGTTTCATGTCGCGCGCATGTTCTCGACGCTCGACCTCATGTCCAGCGGACGCGCGGCCTGGAACGTCGTTACCTCCGTCAACGAGAACGAGGCGCTCAACATGGGGCGCGACGGCGTGACCGAGCACGACCTGCGCTACGACCGCGCGGACGAGTTCATGGAAGTGGTCCACGGCCACTGGGACGCCTGGGACGATGACGCGCTGGTGCTCGACCAGGACAACAACGTCTTCGCCGACCCGGACAAGGTCCACCGGCTCGACCATGAAGGGCCGTTCTTCAAGTCCCGCGGGCCGTTCACCGTGCCGCGCTCGGCGCAGGGCCATCCGGTGGTCATTCAGGCGGGCCAGTCCGGGCGGGGCCGGCGCTTCGCGGCGCGCTGGGGCGAGCTTATCTTCGTGGCCTATCCGACCCTCGAAGCGGCGAAGCCCGCCTACAAGGCCCTGAAGGACGACTGCGCCGCGCACGGGCGGGACCCCGACGGCATGAAGATCGCGAGCCTCTTCTACCCGATGGTCGGCGAGAGCCTGATGGAGGCCGAGGACAAGCGCGCGCTCTACGACACCCTGCCGAACGAAACCGACCAGCTCTCGCTGCTCTCCGAGGCGCTCAACTACGACTTCGCCAGAAAGGGCATGGACGAGCCGTTCAGCGACGAGGAGATGGAGGGCCTGACCGGCATGCAGTCCATGCGCGACCGCGCCGTGCAGGTGACCGGCAACCCGAACCCGACGGTGCGCGACTTCATGACCGCCACGGGCCGCGGCCTGCTCAAGGACCCCTGGGTCGGCGGGCCGAAGGAGGTCGCGGACAAGATGGAGGAGTTCTTCGTCGAGCGCGGCTCGGACGGCTTCGTCATCGGCGCCACGCACTTCCACGGCTCCTTCGAGGACCTCATCAGGCATGTGGTGCCCGAGTTGCAGAAGCGCGGCCTCTACCGCAAGGACTACACCGGACCCACGCTCCGCGACCATCTGGGCCTCGACCACCCCCAGCCGGGCGGCTGGCGGCACTGACGGCGGCGGAGGCGGGCGGCGTTCCGGCCCGCTGCCCTGAGCCCTGAACTTCCCCGTTGTCGGGGGCGGCCGGATGTCCCTATGATTCCGGCGGCCGGGCGGCGGCGTTCCGTCCGGGGTCTTGAGGATTCCCCCGCCGATGGCTGGCAGAGCGTTTCGACCGGCGAACGATCCCCGCCTGGGCATCGCCATGATCTGCCTCGGCATGGTGGTCATCACCATCAACGATTCCATCGTCAAGGCGCTCTCGGACCGTTACCCGCTGCACGAGATCGTGTTCGTGCGCGCGTTGGTGGCGCTCCTGTTCAGCCTCGTCGTGCTGCGCTTCGAAGGGGGCTTGAGGGCGCTGCGCACGGGGCGCCCCGCCGCCCACATTGCGCGCGGCCTCTGCATGGTCCTGGCGAATCTCGCCTTCTTCGGCGCGCTGGCGTCGGCGCCGCTGGCCGACGTAACGGCGCTCTTCTTCGTCGCTCCGCTGCTCATCACGCTGCTGTCCGTTCCCTTCCTCGGCGAGAAGGTCGGCGTCAGGCGGCTCTCCGCCGTGCTGGTCGGGTTCCTCGGCGTGCTGGTCATGCTCCGGCCCGGAACCGGCGAACTCGAACACGCCCCGGACCGGTGGACCCTGCTGCTGCCCATGGCGGCGGCGCTGGCCTACGCCACCATGCAGATTCTGACGCGGAAGCTCCGGGCGAGCGCCCCGGCCTCGGCCATGGCGGCCTATATCCAGATCATGTTCATTACCGTCAGCCTCGGCTTCTTCACCGTCGCCGGCGACGGGCGCTTCGCCGAGGGCATGGAGAACAGGACCTGGCTGTTCCTGTTCCGCGCCTGGGTATGGCCAACGCCGGAACACTGGCTGCTGTTCGTGCTGCTGGGCGGCCTCTCCGGCTTCATCGCCTATTCGCTGACCCAGGCCTACAGGCTGGCCGACGCGGCGACGCTGGCGCCCTTCGAATATGTCGCGCTGCCGTCCGCCATCCTGCTCGGCTGGCTCGTGTTCGACCATCTGCCCGACCACTGGGTGCTGCTCGGCTGCACGCTCATCGCCGGCTCCGGCATCTATGTCTACTGGCGCGAACGGAAGCTTGCCGACGGAGGCGCCCGCCGCCGCTCTCCGGCCCCCTCGGCGTCGGGACCGGGCTGAAGAACCTCCGTTCCCTTCCCCGCCGGACGGGTCGAGCGCCAACGACATTGCCAATCCGTAAGATTGTATCGAAGCCACTACGGGCGCTTCCATAATATGCTTCCCGGAAGACCCTCCTCGCGAGGGTCGGAACGAACCGATATCCGGAACGGATGCCCGATGCCCAGAAAGCGCAAACGACCGAGCTCCAGCGCCCGCCGCGGCCGCACTGCGGGCGCGCCCGCCCCGAAGCCGACCCCGGCCGGCTCCGGGGCGCCGGCACACGCGAAGCATTCCCTCGACAACTGGCTCCTCGGCCTTGCGGGTCTCGGCGTGCTGCTCACCGGCTACCTGACGCTGACCGCCTGGTTCGGCGAGCACCCGGCCTGGTGCGGTGCGGACTCCGGGTGCGACATCGTGCAGTCGAGCCGGTGGTCCACCCTGCTCGGCCTGCCGATGGCGCTCTGGGGCCTGCTGACCTACGCGCTTCTTGCCGGTCTGGCGTGGCGGCTGCGCTCCCGCCCGCCGGCATGGGGTGCCCTGTTTCTCGTCGCCTGCGTCGGCTTTGGCGTGAGCTGGTTCCTGACCCTGGTGTCGGTCTTCGAGATCAAGGCGGTCTGCGAATACTGCCTCGCATCCTTCGCGCTCATGAACCTGCTGCTCCTGCTTGTCGTCCTGCGCCGCCCTGCGCGGACGCCCGAGCAGGGGTGGCGCAGGGTCCTGCCGTTCCCGGTCGGGGCCGCCATCGTGCTGGTCCTTGGCCTCCACCTGCATTTCGAGGGGGTACTCGATCCCGCCGCCGGCCCCGAGGACCCGTATCTCAAGGCGCTCGCGACCCACCTGCAGGAGAGCGGCGCACGCTTCTACGGCGCGTACTGGTGCCGGGCCTGCCAGGAGCAGAAGGCGCTCTTCACCGCCTCCGCCAAGCGCCTGCCCTATACCGAATGCGCCCCCTCGGGGCCGAACGGACCCCTCACGGCCGCCTGCACGGTTCAGGACATCCGGCGCTATCCGACGTGGATCGTCGAGGGCCGCCGCCTGACCGGCGTGGTGGATGTCGAGCGGCTTGCCCGGGCGTCGAAATTTGAATGGAACGCGGCGCCGCAGGAAGCAGCGCCCGAGGGCTAGGCCAGTTCCCCCTCCGCCAGCATGCGGCGGATCTCGTGTTTCAGGACCTTGCCGGTGGCGTTGCGGGGGAGCGCGCCGGTGAACAGGACCTGGCGCGGCAGCTTGAAGCGGGCGAGCTGGCCCGTGCAGTGGTCGAGCACGTCCTGCGCCTCCAGAGCCGCGCCCTCCCGGCGGACGACCACCGCGCAGCCGACCTCGCCCCAGCGCTCGTCCGGAATGCCGATCACGGCGGCTTCGCCGATGCCGTCCAGCCGGTAGAGCACGTTTTCCACCTCCGCCGGATAGACGTTCTCGCCGCCGGAGATGTACATGTCCTTCCAGCGGTCCACGATGTAGTAGTAGCCCTCCTCGTCGACCCAGACGGCGT
>JAJECZ010000058.1 GCA_022821735.1 Alphaproteobacteria bacterium
TGAGCACCCCGAGGAGGAAGTCGTTCACCGGCCCCGCGAAGCGCTGGGAGATGTGTTCGTATCCCATGTGCTTGCGGATGACGGACCCGTTCTTGCCCTCCACCAGGGCGTTGTCGTTGCTCTTGCCGGGTGTTATCTGCCGCTTTATTTGAAGGTCACTTTGTCGCATTAATTCGTGCCGCCTGGGACAGTTTCTGTCACATTGCGCCAACTTTCGCACCTGGGTATGCAGGGACGCCGGAGTCATCCTGGATGACCGGGTGACGCTGGCCTGGTGAACGGTGTTGCGGTGTCTTCAGTAGGCGGAGAGGGTGAGGATATCGTTCCAGTCCTTGATCTGGACTCCGTTTCCCCTGGGCCGCAGGCGTTTGACTCTGGGGTCGGTCTGGAGTGATTCGGCGCACAGGTCGCCGGCGGGATCGGCGTCGTATCCGCACCAGATGGTGTGGACCCGCTCCGGCGTTAGCCATGATGGCAGTTTGCCCATGGCCCCGGCGGTGGAGAGGATGAAGTCGGGTTTTTCGGTCAGGGGGAGTGACCATGCGGACAGGGCGTCGATGGCGGATTCGACGATGAGGACGGCGCCGCCGAGGCGGGTCTTTTGGTGTCTGGGGCAGTGGATGCGGAAGCCGCCGCGCTTTCTGCTGGAGCCTTTGGCGAGGCCGCGGAACCGCGGGCGTTCGCCGCCTTGGCGGGTTCCGACGATTTCGGCGCCGACGGTCCGGCCGTCGGGATCGAGCATGGAGAAGACGGCATTGTGTCGCCGGTCGGCGGAGACGATGCCCTGCTGGTGGCACCGGTCGACGAGGTCGGGGTCGAGGGAGCGTTCCCAGCACAGGTATCCGCGCACGGCGGCCCATGCGGCCCCGTCCGGGGGGTCCACGGTTCCCGGCGGGGCGATGGATTCGAGGGTGTGCACGGCGTCGTGGAAAAGGCACTGGCGGTCATGGAGGACGAGGTCGATGGCGCCGCCGCCGCCGGACTGGCGGAGGTGGTCGTAGAACTTCGTTCCGTGGATGGACAGGACGCTGCCGTCTTTCTTCCACCTGGCCCGGTCGCGGGGATCGGGGCGGTACCCGAGCGCGGCGGCGACGGTGCCGAGGGGCAGTTCCCGCAGGCGGCCGAGCCTTTCGTCCCGGTACCGGCTCATGGCCCGGTCTCGCTGACGGCCTTCTCGACATCGGCGGGATCGACCATGGTTCTCTTTTCCAGGGCGGCGGCCCACAGGGCGAGGTGGGCGATGCGGTCGATGCGTCGTGGGACGCCGTTGCTGAGCTGGGCGATGGCGACGACGGCGTCGTCCTGGAACAGGGGCACGCCGGCGCCGGCGAGTTTCAGGCGGTGGAGGAGATAGCCGTGGACCTCCTCGTGGGAGAGTCCCGCGAGATGGCACCGGACGACGACGCGCTGGCTGAGGGACTCGTAGGCGGCCATGGCGAGGCGATGGCGGAGTTCGGTATGGCCGGCGAGGAGCAGGCACAGCCGGTTTTCGGAGTCCATGCGGTAGTTGGTGAGCAGGCGGAGTTCCTCGAGCAGTTCGCCCCGCAGCAGGTGCGCCTCGTCGATCATGAGGAAGGGGAACTGGCGGGACTCCCGGATCTGCCGGGTGACTTCGGTGCGGATGGCGCGGAAGGCCCTGGATCGCTGGTAGGCGGGCTCGAGCCCGAAGGCCCGTGACAGGGTCTCGTAGAGGTCGGCGACGCTGCCGGTGGTGAGGGAGACGTAACGGTGGAGGTAGAGCCCGGGATGGAGGCCTCCGGCGACCTGGCGGCAGACGGTGGACTTGCCGCATCCGGGTTCGCCGGTGAGCACGCCGATGCCGCGCAGCTCGACGAGGTGGCGGATGCGCGAGGCGGCCTCCTGCTGTCCCTGTACGGGGAACAGCTGGTCGATCTCGAGGGAGGGTTCGAAGGGATAGCGGGCAAGGGAGAAGTGGGTCTTGTACATGGTCAGTTTCCGGTGGTGTCGGGGTTGTCGGGATCGAGGTCGCGGAAGGACAGGGTGTTCTTCGGCTCCCGGCGCCGGACGCGGGCGTTGGCGTGGAGGTCGAGCAGGGTGGCGACGCCGGCGGGCCGCCCCTCGTGGAGCACGCGGATGGGCCGGGACGGCGGGGCCGCGGGGTCGTACCGCAGGGTCACGCTCTGGCCGATCAGCCGGGGCTCGACCTCGTAGACGCGGTTGTGCAGCGATACGGTGCGGTCCTTGCGGACCGTGCGCCGGTCCTCGAGCAGGAACAGGTCGTCGAGGTTCATGCCGTGATCGATGTGGCGGACCTCGCCGCCATGGCGGGCCCACCGCTGAAGCGGAGTGTCGCCGCCGAGGCCGTGATGGCCGGTGCGGTGGTATTCCCCCTCGATCCATTCGCGCAGCCTGGCGTTGAGGGCATCGAGGCTCCGGAGGTCCTCCGGGGTCAGCCGCGGCAGGAACTGCTGGCGGACCGTCTTGAGCCAGCGTTCGATCTTTCCCCGCCCGGCGGGCTGGTAGGGCTTCGCGTGGATGAGGGCGATCCCCAGCCGGGCGCAGATGATCTCCAGGATCTTGGAACGGTAATTCGAACCGTTATCGACGAACAGCCTCTTGGGAACCCCCCTTCTCTCAAGCGCCTGGCGGAACACCGGCAGGAAGGCCCCGGTGTTCTCGGCGAAGGCGAAGGCCGCGTGGGGGATCACCCGCGTGGCGTCGTCCAGGAAGGCGATCAGGTAGGCCTTGCGGGCATGGCCACGATGGTCCCGGACCCGGGGGCCGTGCAGCACGTCGGACTGCCACATCTCCCCGGCCAACTCGTAGGCGAAGCGGCGCCGGTCCACAACCCCGGGGCCGCCCCCGACGGGCCCGTCCATGAGGCCCTCGCCCTTGTACATCCGGTACACCGTCGAGTGCGGCAGCGGCACCGACGGCGCCACCAGTTCCCGGGCCCGGGCCTCGGCGATCAGCAGCCGAACGCTCAGGCGCGGCAACTCCCGCTTCAGTCCGATCAGAATCTCCACCACCTCCGGGTCCAGGCTGCGCGGGCTGCGGCTGTCGGTCCGGTCCTTCGGCCGCAGCGCGTCCAAACCGCCGCGGAGGTAGGCCAGCAGCCACCCCCGGATGGTCCCCGACGCCACCCGGGTGCGGTGCGACCCCGGGATCTCCCACTTCCGCCGCGACAGCTCCCGGAGCTGCCGCTCCACCTTGCCCCGGGGCTCCGACAACAGGCCGCCGATGACGCTGTATCGGAACAGCGCCACGTCCATGGGATCCGCTTTCTTCTTCCGGCTCATGAGGGTCTTTCCTCCAGTTCGGTCAACAGGGACCGCGATTCTCATCCCCTCCATGCCCCGGAACCATGGCCGGTCCCTGTTGGCGGACCCCGCGGCTCCCCGGACCGCACCGAAGGGGGACGGAATCCAACAGGGTGGGGCAGGTACGGCAGGTCCATGGCGCACAGCCCCCGCAGGTCCCTGAGACCGACCCCGGGACCCAGGTGCGCCCGCAGCCCCCCAAGCGTCGGCTCCATGCCGAAGAACATGGGCGACAGCCCGCGCAGAATCGAAAGAACCTCCGCCACCCAGCGGCAGCGGCGACGGACGTACCGCCAGGAAGACACCGGGTCCATGTGGAAGGGAAGAAAAAGCCGCGCCGCCGCCGTCATCCCCGACGCCATGGCGCACGTCACCACCGCGTCGATCTCCTCCAGCGTCCCCGATACCCGGCTCGCCGCGCAGTCCGGCATGGCGCTGCACGTGGTGCCGCACGGCGCGCAGTACCAGCGCCTGATGCGCATCCCCTCCGGGCGCTTCCGGCCGTAGGTGCCGTGGCCCTGCAGAGCGCATCCCCTCGCCCGGCCGCGCAGGCACGCCGGGGGGCTTGCCTCTTCCCAGCCGCGCCGGGTAGCATACTCGGCAGCGGTCAACCCGGTTTCGTGTCGAAACTGAATCGTACGGACCGCTCACGGCCCGGCGATCCCTCTCGCGCGGGCCACTTTCTTTGGTTGCCGGCCGACGGCGGTCCCATCCTGCCCGCCAACGGCATTCCGGAGATGATCGTCAGGGCGTACCCGTCAGGCCAGGCGCTCCATCGCCGTCACACCCTACCATACCCCCGCTGCCTGAAAACTCCCTGAATGGCTGCCTCAAAACAGGCTCCCCGGAGAAAAAAACCTTCCCGCTTTATTCCAGTTCCCGCACCACCACAGCTTCAATTATTCCGGGACAGAATCACACATTCCCGGTGAAAAAAGGTGATCTATTACACCTGCAGGCGCCGCTTCTCCCGCCGCGTGGCCTCCGCGATGGACTCCAGCAATCCCTCGGTGGCCCCAAGCAACTCCTCCCGCTTGCGCGCCCTGCGTTCCGCCAACAGCGGGTTGCGGCACACCATCAGCCGCTCCGCCGGGTAGAGGTCGCTGCGGACC
>JAJECZ010000148.1 GCA_022821735.1 Alphaproteobacteria bacterium
ACGCCGTCCGGCTATTCCTCGCCGCGCAACCGCCGCGCCTTCGTCGAGTTCGCCGCCGGCCGCCGGGCCAATCCGCGTGGACAGACGAGCTTCGAGCAGCAGATGGAGGATCTGCGCATCATCGCCGGCACGCCGGACACGGTGGTGCCGAAGCTGCGCCGCATACTGGAGGAGACACGCCCCGGCATCCTGGCGCTCTGGGGCAATGACGGGACCGTGAGCCAGGAAGACTCGATGACCTGCATCAGGATGATCGGCACGGAGGTCTTCCCGGCAATCCGCGAGATCGCGAAGGAACTCGACCTCAAGAGCCCCTTCGAGGCCGAGGCCCCCGTCTCGATCAAATACTCGACGGACCTGAAAACCCCGGCTGCCGCAGCGGAGTAGGCTCTCCCGCCCGCCTCAAGGCCGCCCGATCACCGCCTCGGAGAAACGGCGCATGTTGGCGAGCGCCTCTTCGCGCTCCATCGCGCCGAAAGCCGTCTGGCAGAGGAGGTGGCCGACGCCGGCATCGCCGAGCGCGGCGACCTGCTCGCGCACCCGGGCGGGGGAGCCCCAGATCGAGCCGGTTTCCATCGCCTGAGCGACCGCCTCGGCGTCGGAGACCGAAGGGTCGCTCATCGCGTTCAGCATGGCGGGGTCGATCTCGAAATCCGGCGGGTTGAGCGTCGTGCGCAGATGCATGATATGGGCGCGGGTGGCGACCAGGTGCGCATACAGCCGGTCTTCCGCCTCGGCGTCCGAGTCCGCGACATAGACGTTGCGCCAGACGGCGGCGTCGCCCAGCAGCCGGGCGCGCTTGCCGGGGGCGTGGCCGCCGGCTTCCAGTCCCTCGGCGTAGAGCTTCCAGCGCGCCGGGATCGCCTCCAGCGGCAGGCGCGTCGTGAGCAGCGGCAGTCCGGCCTCGCCGCATTCCCGGAAAGAGGCAGGCGAGATCGCCGAGCGCCAGAGCGGCGGCCCCGGCCGCTGCACCGGCCGCGGGCGGAGTTCCGGCATCTCGAACTCGTGGAAGGCGCCCTTGTGGCGGAACGGCGCCTCGGTCCAGACCCGCTCCAGGATCGAGACGGTCTCGGCCATCCGCGCGCGGGAATCGCCGCTGCGCAGGCCGTAGCCGACAAACTCGTACTCGTTATAGACCGTGCCCTTGCCGACCCCGATGTCGATGCGGCCGCCGGAGAGGTTGTCGAGCAGCGAGAGCTGGGTGGCGAGCCGCACCGGATGGTGGAACGGCGCCTGCACCACGGCGAAGCCGATGCGCAGCCGCGTCGTGCGCATGGCGAGCGCGGCGGCGAAGGTGAGCGCGTCGCAATAGACGCTCTCGCCGGTGAAATAATGCTCCGTCAGCCAGACATCGGAGAAGCCCGCGGCCTCCGCCGCCTCGGCGAGCGCGATCTGGTCGGCGATGCGCTCGCGGTCCGCCTCCGGCGCCGGCGAGGCCGAGAGCGTCAGCCAGCCGAACTTCACCCTGCCGTCACTTTCGCTATCGCCTTTGCCCGGAAGGTTCCGCCGCTGTCAGGCGGCGGGGCGGCGGCCGGCAATCGCCTCGCGGAGGCCGTCGAGCAGGCCTTCGAGCCGCGCCTGCCCGTGTTCGACCGCCCGCAGCCGGTCGTCGATCACGTCTATGCGGGCGCCGAGGCTCCTGTTGGTCTCGTCGATACGCTTGTTGGTCTCGTCGATGCGCCTGTTGGTCTCATCGATGCGCGCGCCGAGACGCTCCTCCAGCCGCGCGTGGCTGCGCAGCAGCAGCGCCGCGACGGCGATGAGGATGGCGGGCGTGAGCCAGGCGGATAGTTCCAGCGGCATGGACGATCTTTCCTTCGGCGCGGAGTGTGCCCCCAACGGAGCGCGCCGGCAAGAGGCCGCCTGTGCCCGCGCGCCTTTGCATTTCGCGGCCGGCTGGATTATGGCAGGGGTTTCCGCCGCGCGGAACGCGGCGAACTGTACGGAGGGCGGCGTTCCGCGCCGGACCATTACGAATGGCGGCGTTCCGCGCCGCCGAGGGAACGGGAGGGGGCGCTTCCCCATGAATGCGACCAACATGCGCAAGGTGCTCTGCGTGCAGGGCATGCCGAAGGCGGGGCTCGACCTGTTCGCGGCCCGCGACGATATCGAGGTCGAGATCGTCCATGAGGGCCCGGGCTTCGACCTCGGCGACCATCTGGCCGACATCCACGGGATCACCCTGTTCGGCACGCCCTACAGGCGCGACCTGATCGCGGCCACGCCCAATCTGGAGGTCTGCTCGCGCTTCGGCGTCGGCTTCGACTCGGTGGACGTGGCGGCGCTGACGGAGCGCGGCGTGCCGCTGATGGTCGCCGGCACCGCCAATTCGGTCACCGTGGCCGAGCACGCCATGTTCATGATGCTCGACCTCGCCAAGATGGCGCGGCCCTACCATGCGGGCGTCGCCGCCGGGAACTTCGGCGTGCGCAACGAGTATTCGGCCCTCGACCTCTACGAGAAGCGGCTGCTGTCGGTCGGCTTCGGGCGCATCGGCTCGCGCACGGTGAAGCGCGCGCTCGGCTTCGAGATGGACGTGCAGGTTTACGACCCCTATGCGGACCCGGCGGACGTGCGCGCGGCGGGCGCGGAGCCGGTGGACGACCTCGACGCGGCGCTGGCGGCGGCGGACTTCGTCACCATCCACTGCCCGCGCAACGAGGAGACCTACGGCCTGATCGGCGCGGACCGGCTCGCGCGGATGAAGCCGACCGCCATCATCGTCACCACGGCGCGCGGCGGCATCGTCAACGAGGCCGCGCTGATCGAGGCGCTGCGGAACCGGACCATCCTGGCGGCCGGCATCGACGTGTTCGACCCGGAGCCGCCGCTCCCCGGCAACCCGCTCTTCACCATGGACAATGTGCTGCTCTCGCCGCACTCGGCGGGCGTGACCCGCGAATCGATGGACCGCATGGCGATGGTCACCTGCCAGAACGTGATCGACGTCTTCGACGGCAGGCCCGTCCCCGCCCATGTGGTCAACAAGGAAGTCCTCGGCTAAGGAACGCAAGGAACATGCGCAAGAACAACGTCCTCGAAACCTGGAAGGCCGGCGGCGCGGTCGTCAATGGCTGGCTCGCGATCCCGAGCGGATTCTCCGCGGAGGTCATGGCCGGCTGCGGCTGGGACAGCGTCACCATCGACCTCCAGCACGGCATGGTCGACTACACCGCCGCGGTGCCCATGCTGCAGGGCATCTCGCTCTCCGACGCCACCCCGATGGCGCGGGTGCCGTGGCTCGAGCCCGGCATCATCCAGAAGCTTCTGGACGCCGGCAGCTACGGCATCATCTGCCCGATGATCAACACCCGGGCGGAATGCGAGCTGCTCGTCGCCTGCTGCAACTACGCCCCCAAGGGCGCGCGCAGCTTCGGGCCGATCCGCGCGGCCATGTATGCCGGCGCGGACTATGGCGAGCACGCCAACGACACGGTGCTGGCGATCGCCATGATCGAGACGCAGCAGGCGATCGACAATCTGGACGACATCCTGTCCACGCCGGGGCTCGACGGCATCTATGTCGGCCCCTCGGACCTCTCGCTCTCGCTCGGCCACGCCCCGCAGCTCGACACCGAGGTGCCGGAGGTGGTGGCGGCCATCGACACCATCCTCGCCGGGGCGAAGAAGCACGGCGTGCCGGCCGGCCTGCATTGCGGCGCGCCCGAATATGCCGCGCGCATGTTCGAGAAGGGCTTCCAGCTCGCGACCATCGCCAACGACAGCCGCCTGATGGCCCAGGGCGCCATGGCCGCGGTCGCCGCCCTCAAGGGAAAGATGGCCGACAGCAACATCTCCGGCAGCCCCTACTAGCGCCCAGCGGCGGCCGCGCCCGCCGTCTTCTTCCCCCGCCCGCCCGCCTGCCTGCCTCTTTTCCCCTCCCCCGCCCGCCGCCTTCCCTTCCCCTCCCCCGCATGCGGGGGAGGATGGGTGGGGGGCCGCTTTCGCGCCAGCGGAAGCGGCGGGCGGAGCCCGGCAACCGCCCGTCACGCCGAGGGACCCTCTCCCGGCCTCTCCCGCCCAGCGGGAGAGGGGTTTTTGTGGGTGCCGCCTTCTTCTTCCCCTCCCCCGCGTACGGGGGAGGATGGGTGGGGGGCCGCTTTCGCGCCAGCGGAAGCGGCGGCGGAGCCCGGTGGAGACGTCCGTCGCGCCGAGGGACCCTCTCCCGGCCTCTCCCGCCCAGCGGGAGAGGGGTTTTCGTGGGTGCCGCCTTCTTCTTCCCCTCCCCCGCGTGCGGGGGAGGACGGGTGGGGGGCCGCTTTCGCGGCAGCGGAAGCGGCGGCGGAGCCGGGTGGAGACGTCCGTCACGCCGAGGGACCCTCACCCAGCCTCTCCCGCCCGGCGGGAGAGGGGTTTTTGTGGGAGCGGGGGGTCGTCCGCGTCCGCCGCCCGCTACCCGGCGGGCGCGGCCGGCCGTTCGTTGCGGCCGACGATATAGGCTTCGAGGAAGTCCATCTTTCCTTCGAGCCGGCTCAGCCGGTCGCGGATTTCGCGCATCTCCGCTTCGAAGGCGTCCATGCGGGCCTCCAGCCGGTCCATGCGGACTCCGAGTCCGCGCTGTCCTTGCAGGACGATCCCGGCGAGCGTGACGCCCACAGCCAGAATTGCAATCAGTTCCGGGGTCAAGGACATTCTCCCCGGCCGCGTGTCGCCGGCCGTCATGCGACCTTGCCGCGACCCGCGCAGGTAATCAAGGGAAATCCCCGGCCGCCCTCTCTTCCCCTCCCCCGCCCGCCTTCCATTTCCCCTCCCCCGCGCGCGGGGGAGGACGGGTGGGGGGCCGCTTGCGCGGGAGCGGAAGCGGCGGCGGAGCCGGGCGGAGGTCCGTCGCGCCGAGGGACCCACTCCCGGCCTCTCCCGCCCAGCGGGAGAGGGGTTTTCATGGGAGCCGGTCGCTCTCTCTTTCCCCACCCCCGCGTGCGGGGGTGGACGGGTGGGGGGCCGCGTTAGCGGCAGCGGAAGCGGCGGCGGGGCCGGGTGGAG
>JAJECZ010000327.1 GCA_022821735.1 Alphaproteobacteria bacterium
TAGCTCCCCTGAAATACCGCTTAAATGGCGGCCCGCAATCACGCGAAAACCGCCATCCCCTCCTCGACGCCCGTCATCTGGCCGCGGGCGGCCGCGGAGGGGACCAGGATCGGGGTGCGGACGCCGGCGGCGCGGAACTCCTCCACGCCCTCGCGAATCCTGGCCGGCGGGCCGAACAGCGTGACATCGGCGAGCCAGCGGTCCGAGAGGCAGGCGGCGACGGCCGCGTCGCCCTCGGGCATGGCGCGTTCCACCGCCTCCATCTCCTCCCGGTAGCCCGCGTCCTTCCAGTAGTTCCGGTAGTAGGGAAGCCGGGCGTAGCGCGTGAGCGTCTTGCGGTTGACCGCTTTCGCCGCCTCCAGGTCGTCGGAGACGCAGGTCGGCGTCATGCAGGCGACCTCGAACCCGGCGTCCTCGCGTTTCCCCGCCGGCAGCGCCTCCAGCGAGGCCGGAATATGGCTGCGCGCGGCATTGGCGAAGACGATGCCGTCGGCGATCTCGCCGGCAAGTGCGATCATCCGGGGCCGCATCGCCGCCAGCACCACCGGCGGCAGCCCGCCCGTGCGCGGCACATTCCGGATTTCCTCGACAAAGGCGCGGATGTCGCCGAGCGGCTTGCCGGGCCTGATCCCCATGCGCTCATGCGTCGGCCGGTGCGACACGCCGATGCCGAAGCGGAACCGCCCGCCCGAGACCTCGTGGATGAACGCCGCCGCCTGGGCGAATTCCTCCGCCTGCTGGAAGTAGATCGGCGCGATCGAGGTGGCGAAGACCGCGCGCTCCGTCACATGGGCGAGCGCATGGCAGAGCCCGAGGCCGCTGAACGGGCTCGGCGCCCACATGCCGGCGAAGCCCCGCCGCTCGATCTCGCGGGCGAGTTCCAGCGTTGCGAGGCGGCGGCCGGGGACGGCGGTGAGGCTGAGGGCGGGCAAGTCCATGGGGCGGGACCCTTCGGTTGCGAAAGGGGCCAGAGTGGCACGGTTCCGCTTCCGGCGGGAAGCGTTCGCGCCTAGACTCCCGCCGTTATGGCTACCCTCCCCTCGCTACCCTCCCACGCATCCGTCGTCATCGTCGGCGGCGGCATCATCGGCCTCAGCCTCGCCTACCACCTTGCGAAGGCCGGGCGCGACGGCGTGCTGCTGCTCGAACGCAAGCAGTTCTCCTGCGGCACCACATGGCACGCCGCCGGACTGGTGCGCTCCGCCGCCGCGCATCCCACGCTCTCCGCCATCCTTACCGATTCGGCCCGCCTCTATGCCGGGCTGGAGGCCGAGACCGGCCAGAGCACGGGATTCCGCCGGACGGGCTCGATCTACACGGCCGACAATGCCGAACGATGGGAGGAGCTGAGACGCGAGGCCGCAAGCGCGCGCGCCTACGGCGCCGAAATCGAGTTCTGCACGCCGGCGGACCTGAAACGCCTCTGGCCGCTCATGCATGTCGACGACCTGGTCGGCGGCGCGTTCTATGCCGGCGACGGCCAGACCAATCCCGCCGACACCGCCGCCGCGCTCGCCAGGGGCGCCCGGCAGGCCGGCGCCGTGCTGCTGGAGAATGTGAAGGTGACCGGCATCCGCGCGGCCGGCGGGCGCGTTACGGGCGTCGAGACCGAGGCCGGGCCGGTCGCCACGGACTGCGTCGCCAACTGCGCCGGCATGTGGGCGCGCGAGGTCGGCCTGATGGCGGATGCCGCCGTGCCGCTCCATGCAGCGGAGCATTTCTACATCGTGACGGAGCCGATGGAAGGCGTGGAGGCCGGCCTTCCCGTCCTGCGCAACCAGGACAGTTCCGCCTACTACAAGGAAGATGCCGGCAAGCTGCTGGTCGGCGCTTTCGAGCCGGTGGCCAAGCCCTGGGGCATGGACGGCATCCCTGAGGATTTCTGCTTCGACCAGCTTCCCGACGACTGGGAGCATTTCGAGCCGATACTGGAAGGCGCGCTGCACCGCGTGCCGGCCTTGCGGGAGACCGGCATCCGGCTCTTTTTCAACGGGCCGGAGAGCTTCACCCCGGACCAGGCCTTCCACCTCGGTCCCGCCGGCAACGTCGAGGGCCTCTGGATCGCGGCCGGCTTCAACTCCATCGGCATCCAGGCCGCGGGCGGCGTCGGCCTGCGGCTGGCGGCCTGGATCGAGGAGGGGGTGCCGCCCTGCGACCTCTCGGCCTACGACCCGCGCCGGATGCAGCCCTTCCAGAACGGCAGGACCTACCTGAAGGCGCGCGTGAGCGAGGCGCTCGGCCTGCTCTACGCCATGCATTGGCCCCACCGCCAGTTCCAGACCGCGCGCGGCGAGCGGCGGTCCCCGGTGCATGACGCGCTGGCGGAGGCGGGGGCCTGTTTCGGCGAGGTGGCCGGCTGGGAGCGCGCCAACTGGTTCGCGCCGCCCGGCGAGACGCCCGCTTACGAATACAGCTACGGGCGGCAGAACTGGTTCGGGGCGAGCGCCGCCGAGCACATGCGCGTGCGCGGGGCGGTCGGCGTGTTCGACCTCACATCCTTCGGCAAGATCCTGGTCGAGGGGCCGGAGGCCGAGGCGCTGCTGCAATGGGTCTCGGCCAACG
Source organism: Alphaproteobacteria bacterium (assembly GCA_022821735.1). Taxonomy (GTDB): domain Bacteria; phylum Pseudomonadota; class Alphaproteobacteria; order Bin95; family Bin95; genus Bin95. The sequence goes on from JAJECZ010000327.1 coordinate 2,563, forward strand.
ACATGAGCCGGCCGCCCGGCAGCGTCATCTACACGCAATGGCTGAACGCGGCGGCCGGCATTGAGGCGGACCTGACCGTGACCCGCCTCGACGAGGCCCGCTACATGGTTGTGACGGCCGCTGCCGCCGCGGCGCGGGACCTGGGCCGGCTCCGCGTGGAAGCCCGCGACCGGCGCGTTGACCTGGCGGACATAACGGACGAGCTGGCGGTGTTCGCCGTCATGGGGCCGGAGTCGCGCGCCCTGCTCGCGCCGCTGACATCGGCCGACCTTTCGGACAACGCCTTCCCGTTCGGAACTTCACAGGAAATCGAGTTGGCGGGCGCGCCGGTTCGGGCGTCGCGTATCAGCTATGTCGGCGAGCTTGGCTGGGAGCTTTATGTGCCCTCGGCCGAGGCCGGAAGGGTGTTCGCAGCGCTACGGGAAGCGGGCGCCGCACCCGTCGGGATGCATGCGCTCGACAGCCTGCGTATTGAAAAGGCCTACCGCCACTGGGGCCATGATATCGCCTCCTCGGACAACCCGGTCGACGCCGGCCTCGCCTTCGCCGTGAAGCCCGACGCCAAAGATTTCCTCGGGCGCGACGCATTTCTCCGCGCCCGGGACGCCGGCCCCTCGCGCCGGCTGATGCAGTTCCGCCTGCTGGACCCCGAACCGCTGCTCTACGGCCACGAGCCGATCCTGGCTGATGGCCGCACGGTCGAAACGCTGACCTCCGCCAACTACGGGCACGCGCTGGGCGGCGCGGTAGGCCTCGGCTATGTCCCGGCGCACGCGCTCGATGCCAGCGACTTCACCATTGATGTCGCTGGCGCCATCGTTCCCGCCGAAGCCTCGCTCAGGCCCCTTTACGACCCGAAAAACCGCAGAATGCGGGGTGTCTGACGGGTTCGGTTCCCGGCGGTCGTTGAAATCGGGAGACATCCGGAGCAGCGCAAGGCGGTTGCCTCCGGGCTTTCCGACAGAGTTTCACGATATGCCGTTCCGGCATGAATAAGCACCGATTTTGCATTTACCATCCAAATTCCAAATCGCTAGAGACTGTTGCTTGCGATGAAGAACGCGCCTTGTCGTGTAGCAATGCTGAGGCAGCCGGGCCTTGCCGGCTGGCAAACCGATACGGTTGCACCGGGATGAAACCCCATGAAGAAATCGGATGTTGTCGGCCGGGTTGCCGACAGGACGGGTTTGAGCAGGGTCACGGCGGAAGACGCGGTCAATGCCATGTTGACTGCGATAGGCGAAGCGCTGGCCCGTGGCGAAGTCGTGCGCATATCCGGCTTCGGCAGGTTCTCCGTAAGGACCCGGCCGGCCCATACCGGACGCAATCCGGGCACCGGCGAACCGATTCAGGTTGGCGTCTCGAAAATACCGCTCTTCACGGCCGGCAAGCGTCTCAAGGAGACCGTGAACTAGCGGCTCCCCGTCAGCCCGGCCTTTCGAAGGCCTGGGGCGGGAACCGGAGCGGTCCCTGGTCCCGTCAGCCCGCCTTGACCGTCCGCCCGGCCGTGCTATCCAGCGGCGGCGATGAGCGGGCTCGGCGAATTCTTCCATATGGGCGGCTATGCAGCCTATGTCTGGCCGGCCTATGGCACGGCCGCCGCCGTGCTGGCCGGCATGCTTGCCGAGAGCGTGCTGAGGCTGCGCCGCGCCCGGCGCCGTCTGGCGGCGCTTGAAGCCGCCGGCGGCGACGCGGACGATGCGGCCTAAGCGCCGGCGCCTTCTGCTGCTGGTCTCCGCGCTGGCGCTGCTGGGCGGGGCGGCAGCGCTTGCCCTGACGGCGCTCGACAACACGATGCGCTTCTTCCACTCGCCGAGCGAGGTTGCGGCCGGGGCGGTGGCGCCCGGGCGCGAGTTCCGCCTTGGCGGGCTGGTGGAAGAGGGCTCGCTGAAGCGGTCCGGCGCCACCGTCAGCTTCCGGGTCGTGGACGGCGTGCACAGTGTCACCGTCCGCTATACGGGGCTGCTGCCGGACCTGTTCCGGGAGGGTCAGGGCATCGTGGCGATGGGCGCGCTGGACAGCGGCCGGACCTTCCGGGCGACGCAAATCCTCGCCAAGCACGACGAAACCTACATGCCGCCGGAGGCCGCGGAGGCGCTGCGCCGCGCAGGGAAGGCGGACGGGTCGTGACGGCGGAACTCGGCCATTTCGCCCTCGCGCTTGCACTGGGCCTCGCTCTCCTGCAGGCGGTGCTGCCGCTTTACGGGGCCGCGAGGGGCAGGCAGGCACTGATGGACCTCGCCCGGCATACGGCGCTCGGCCAGTTTATCCTCGCCGCAATCGCGTTCGGGGCGCTCACCAGGGCCTATGTTTTCTCGGACTTCTCGGTCTCGGCTGTGGCGCAGAACTCCCATTCGCTCAAGCCGCTGCTCTACCGCCTGACCGGCGTGTGGGGAAACCATGAAGGATCCCTGCTGCTCTGGATTCTGATCCTGACGCTGTTCGGCGCGATGGTCGCCGTATTCGGCAGCGGCTTGCGCAAGACGCTTCAGGTGCGCGTGCTCGCGGTCCAGGCGATGATCGGTTCGGGCTTCCTCGCCTTCACGCTGCTCACTTCCAACCCTTTCGCGCGCGTCTGGCCGCCGCCGCTGGACGGCGCGGGCCTGAATCCGCTCCTGCAGGACCCTGGCCTCGCTTTCCATCCGCCGCTGCTCTATTTCGGCTATGTCGGCCTGTCGGTGGCGTTCTCCTTCGCCGTCGCCGCCCTCATCGAAGGCCGGGTGGACCGGGCCTGGGCGCGATGGGTGCGCCCGTGGACGCTGGCGGCCTGGGCGGGCCTGACCGCCGGCATCGCGCTGGGGAGCTGGTGGGCCTATTATGAGCTCGGCTGGGGCGGGTTCTGGTTCTGGGACCCGGTCGAGAACGCCTCCTTCATGCCCTGGCTCGCAGCGACGGCGCTGCTGCATTCGGCCATCGCCGCCGAGCGGCGCCAGGCGCTCAGGTCCTGGACCGTGCTGCTCGCCATCCTCGCCTTTTCGCTGAGCCTGCTCGGCGCCTTCCTGGTCCGCTCGGGCGTGCTGACATCGGTGCATGCCTTCGCGACCGATCCCGAGCGCGGCGTCTTCATCCTCCTGCTGCTGGGCATCGCCACGGGCGGCGCGTTTGCCCTCTACGCCTGGCGGGCGCCGGCGCTCGGCGCGGGCGTCCCCTTCCGGCCCGTCTCGCGGGAGGGCGCGCTGGTGTTGAACAATCTCGTGCTGGTCACCGCCTGCGCAACGGTGCTGCTCGGCACGCTTTATCCCCTGTTCCTCGACGCCCTCGACGCGGGCAAGGTCTCGGTCGGGCCGCCCTACTTCGCCGCGACCTTCGTCCCGCTGGTCGCCCCGGCGCTGGTGGCGATGGCGGTCGGGCCGATGCTCGCCTGGAAGCGCGGCGACCTTGCCGGCGCGCTCGGCCGGCTCTGGCTGGCGGCCCTGGGCGCGGCGCTCGCCGCCGGTGCGGCGCTCGCCTATGGCGAGACGATGGCCGCGCTCGGGCTCGGCGCAGCCGCCTGGATCGGGCTGGGCGCACTGGTCGAGTGGGCGGAGCGCCTGCGCCTCGGCCGGGCGCCCGCCGGGGAGGTCTGGCGGCGGGCCCGCGCCATTCCCCGCGCCGCCTGGGGCGGCGGCCTTGCGCATCTGGGCGTGGCCGTCGTCGTCGCCGGCATCACCGCCTCGCAGTGTTTCCAGTCCGAACTCATCCTTGCGATGAAGCCGGGGGACAGCGCCCGTATCGCCGGCTACACCATCCGCTACGACGGGACCGCCCGTGTCGAGGGCCCGAACTACCGTGCCGACCGCGCCACGCTCTCGGTGCTGCGTAACGGCGCGCCGGCGGCCGTGCTGGCTCCCGAGCGGCGCTTCTATCCCGTCGAACGCCAGCACACGACGGAAGCGGCGATCCGCACGACCTTCCTCGCCGACCTCTATGCGGTGATCGGCGAGGATGACGCGCAGGCGGGCCGCACGGTGCGCCTCTACCACAACCCGCTGGTGCCGTGGATCTGGATCGGCGCCATCGTCATGGCTCTCGGCGCGCTCGTCTCGCTCAGCGACCGCCGCCTGAGGCTCGCGGCGCCAAGGCGCCGGCAGCAGCCGGCGGCGAGCTGATGCGCCGCCTGCTGTTCCTCCTGCCGCTGGCGGTCTTCGCCGCTCTGGCGGCCTGGCTATATATCGGGCTCGGCGGCGACCCGGCACGCATACCCTCGCCGCTGGTCGGGCGGACCGCGCCGGCTTTCGCCGTCGACGGGCTCGCGACCGCCGACCTGGAAGGCCCGGCCCTGGTCAATATCTTCGCGTCCTGGTGCGTGCCCTGCCGCGCGGAACATCCCCTGCTCACGCATCTGGCGGAGAAAGAAGGCGTCGCCATCTACGGCATCGCCTACAAGGACAAGCCGGAGAACGCGAACGCCTTCCTCGCCGAACTCGGCAATCCTTACCGCCGGGTCGGATACGACCGGGACGGCCAGGCGGGGGTCGAGTGGGGCGTGACCGGGGTGCCGGAAACCTTCGTGCTCGACGCCGGGAGCGTCGTTGTCTTCAAGCATACCGGCCCGCTGACGCCCGACACCGTGCGCCGCGACCTGCTGCCGGCGCTGGGGCGATGACGCGGCCTGCGGCGATACTGGCGCTTCTGCTGGCGCTACTGTCCGCGCCGGCCATGGCGGCCCTCGACGCCAGCGAGATGCTCGCGGACCCGGCCCTGGAGGCCCGCGCCCGCGCGCTCGCCAAGGGGTTGCGCTGCGTGGTCTGCCAGAACCAGTCGATAGACGATTCGGGCGCCGACCTCGCCAGGGACCTCCGCCGGTCGCTGCGCGCAAGGCTGTTGGCCGGCGACAGCGACGAGGAGGCGCTCGCCTATCTGACGCACCGTTACGGCGACTATGTGTTGCTCGATCCGCCCCTGAAGCCGGCGACCTGGGCGCTCTGGTTTGCACCGGCCGGCTTCGCCGTCCTCGCTCTGTTGCTGGTCGTGCGCTACTTCCGGCGGCGGGAGTGAGCGGCGAAATCTGGCTTTGGGCCGCGGTGGGCATTCTGGCGGCCGCAGCGGCCCTGCTTGTGCTCCGGCCGCTGGCGCGGGCGGGCATGGGCGCCCTGCCGGCCGCGGCGCTAGCCGCCGCGCCCGCTGTCCTTGCGTTCGCGCTCTACCTCTGGATCGGCCAGCCCGGCCTGCCGGATATGCCCTTCGGCGACCGAGACGCGGAAACCAGGCAGCATGCTGAACTTCTCCGTCTCGCCACCGATCTCGAAGCGCGTCTCGAAACGACGCCCGACGACGCGCGCGGCTGGCGGGTGCTCGCCGCGGCCTGGCGCGGCCTCGGGCGGACGGAGGAAACGGCAGACGCGCTCGCCCGGGCGGTGCAGGCCGAGGGCGGTCTCGACAACGCCCCGGCGGGTCTTCTGGCGGACTACGGCGAAGCGCGGGCCACGGCGTCTGCCGGTATCGTCACGCCGGAGGCGCTGGCCGCCTTCCGGGCGGCGCTCAGAAGAAAGGCCGGGCATCCGAAGGCCTGGCACTATCTGGCGCTCGAACGCCTG
>JAJECZ010000085.1 GCA_022821735.1 Alphaproteobacteria bacterium
ATTCAAGACTCACGATCTTCTGGAGCTGTTCGATGGCCTGGGCGAGAACACGCGGAAACGCCTTGAAGACAAGATGCCGGAAGTTCCAGGCCCCATACCGGACTGGCCGTACTATCCGGGCATAAGGGACGCACTGCGCCAAAGCAAGGATGTCTTCACGGAGTGGAGATATGCACATGAACACGATGCCTTGTTCGCTGAAACCGGCGTCCTCAAGGCGGCGCTCAAGGCAATTGTCGACGAGTTTATCGTCGAGATGCCTTCGGAGCACCGCCTCAAGGGTTAGGTCGACATGGCCATGGCCTGCGTGAATGCGGCACCGACACTCCGTGATCCGTCCCTTCGAACCCGGCCCGGCTCAGTCGCCGGCGCCCGAGCGCAGCGATTCGTGGAAAGCCCTGGCCTCTTCGACCAGCGCGTCAACCTCGGCTTTGCGCCCCTCGCGGACCATCCCGTCGCGTTTTTCCGTCGCCAGGAACCAGGTGTAGCGGAACATCCGCTCGATCAGCGGCGCCATGGACGGGTCCACCACAGGCGCGCCGGCCCCGTCCGGCGCGCGCGAGAGAGCGAGCATCCTCTCGCGGACGAACTCCGCAACAGGCATTTCGTGAGCGGCAGCGGCGCATTTCACCTCTTCCCACTCGGATTCAGAGAACCGGATGCCCCTGGTCTTGCGGGCATCACCCGCTTTTTCGGCCGTATTTTCGCCAGGCGCGGTCTCGTTGCGGACGTCTTCGTTCATGTCCCCGGCCCCCTAGAAGAACTGTTGCCCCGGCTCGCGTGCGCCGCGCCGGCCCTTCCCGAATATCTCGAAGCGGTGGCAGGCGGCTCGGAATGCCGCCGCCGTCTTGTTTTCGCCGAAGCCCCAAACCGCAAGCCCGCCTTCTTTCGGCAGGTGGGCGAGCCGCGTGAAGTCGCTATCGCTCGACATCAGTGCGACTCCATCCAGCCGCTCCCGGTACATCAGGTCCATCGCATCCACGGCAGGCGCGATATCGGCCGCATTCTTGCCCAGCACATGGGCCGGCTGATGGCAGGGCGCGATGGCGAGGTCGCGGATCGCGACGCTCCAGCACGCCAGCCGCCCGTTCGAGAAGTCACCGTAGATGCGCCGCACTCTGGCGTCGCCGAGTGTTTCGGCGGCCTCGAACACCGCCCGCGCATGGCGCGGACTCGCGTTTTCGCCGTCGATGAGCACGGCGAGCCGCGCCCGCCCGGCCTGCTCCGGTGTGCCCCTGCCTTCACAATCCAAGGTCCATGCCTCCCCTGCCGCGGTCGCGCACCGGCGGTTCCGGCACCCTCGCCGGCGTCTTCGTGCTTTCGCGCGTCTTCACAGCGCCTTCGCCGGGCTCCCGTCCCGGCCGCATCGTACGGTCCCGTGCGGCCTCGGACGCCCTGTCCGGCGCCTCGCGCTTCATTTCGCCGATGCCTTCGAGCGCCGCTATGCGCTCGCCGGTGGCCTCCTGGAGCTGGGCGCGGAGCCCGGCCGCGTCGTCGGTGACCAGCTCGGCCCGGTCGCGGGCGCGGCTGATCTCGACATAGAAGCTCTTCTGCGTGGTGAGATGCGGATGCCGCGCTTCCATCGCGGCGATCACATTGTCCACCGTGCGGCCCTGGAAGGCATGCACGGTGGACGCCCAGGCATGATCGAGATGACGCAGCTGCGGGTCGCCCCTAGCCAACTCCAGCGTCTTGCCGTCCTCCAGCCGGAACGTCACCCGGCCGCTCGCAACCCCGATCACTTCCGCCGTGCGGCTGTTGACAAGGCCGAGGCCGGCGTCGTTGCGCGTCCAGCGGATGCGGTCACCGGCGCGCAGTTCGATGTCCTCGACCGTGTAGACTTCACTGCCGCCCCGGCGCCCTCCGATCTCCTCCGGCTTCCAGGCGACGGAGCCGCCCTCGCGGTCGGCGAGCAGCACCGCGCCGGCCTCGCGGTCGACGCCCGTGACGCGCCGTTCGTCGCCCTTCTCGACGCCGATGCGGAGGTAGGGGCGATGAAACGCCACCACGTCGCCCGGCTCATAGTTGTCCGCGAGCGCCTTCTCGGCATTGGTGTAGCCCTTCGAGACCAGCCGTTCCGACCCCATGGCGCGGCCGTGGATGCGGCCCTCGCGGTCGAGGCGCTGGCGGATATGGCCGTTGATCGCCTGGCGCAGCTCGTGCGAGGGCGCCATGACGCCGGTATTCTCCCGGGCTTCCGCGTCGAGCCGCAGCCACCGGGCGGCGACGGCGCCGGCGATATTGTCGGGTTTGACCTCGGCGATGTTGGAGCCGAGCTTCGCGAACGCGCGGACGACGTCGCCCCGGAGGCTCGCCTCGACCGCTTCCTTCAGGGCGGGATCGCGCTGGCGCATGATCTCGTCCATGGTCGCGGTCTGCATGCCGGCGGCCTGGAGCTGGGCGAAGGGCTTGCCGGCGTCCACCGCGTCGAGCTGCCTGGCGTCGCCCACCAGAACCACGCGGGGCATGCGCAGCTCGGCGGCGATGCGCAGCAGGTCGCGGGTCTGCACGGTGGAGGCGAGCGAGCCCTCGTCGACCACCAGGATCGTCCTGGCGAAGGCGGCGCGCATCTCCTTCGCGCCTTTCTTCGTGAGCCTGCCCTCGGCCACGCCGGCATTGCGGGCAAGGAACATCTGGAGGGTTTCGGTGGGAATGCCGGCTTCCGAAGCCAGCGTCTGCGCCGCCGAGGCGGACGGCGC
>JAJECZ010000158.1 GCA_022821735.1 Alphaproteobacteria bacterium
CGAAGCCGGCGGCGGCGTCGAAGATGAGCGGCAGCGGCGTCGCCGCGCCGATCTCGATGGCCGCCTGGCACATTTCGGTGACCGTCAGCGTGGCCTCCAGGTAGATCTTCAGGTAGCCGGTGGCGCCGCCGCCGAGATAGATGGCGCGGAAGCCGGCATTCTCGGCCAGCTTCGCCATCAGCGGGTTCAGCACCAGCGGCGCCAGCACGGGCTCCGGGCCGGCAATCATGTCGCGCAGCTTCGCCATTCCTCGGCTTCTCCTTGGAGGGGGACTCGTGCGAGTCTGCCGCTCCCGCCGCCGCCGGACAAGCATGACCAGCGCAGACATCGCCATCGTCGGGCTGGGCCCCGTGGGGGCTGTGCTCGCCAACCTGCTGGGCTGCCTTGGCCTCAGGGTCGATGTCTTCGAGCGCGACCTGAGTCCTTACGCACTGCCGCGCGCGGTGCATTTCGACGACGAGGTGATGCGCGTCTTCCAGGCCGTCGGCCTCGCCGAAGAGGTTGCCGCGGGCACGCATGTCTCGCCGGGCACGCTGTTCGTCGACGGCGGCGGGCGCGTCATGCTCGACTGGTCGCGGCGGATGGAAGAGGGGCCGCAGGGCTGGCACGAGAGCTACCGCTTCCACCAGCCGACGCTGGAGGGCGTGCTGCGCGCCGGGCTCGCGCGGTTCGCGCATGTCCGGGTGCGGCTCGGCCATGAAGTCGGGGACCCGGAGGCGCTGGAGGCGCGCTATGTCGTCGGCTGCGACGGGGCGCGCTCGGGCGTGCGCGCGGCCATCGGCGGCGGCAGCGAGGACCTGGGCTTCCACGAGCGCTGGCTGGTGATCGACCTGTTGCTGAAGCGCCCGCGCCCCGACCTCGGCGACTACACAAGGCAGTTCTGCGATCCCGTGAGGCCCGCGACCTATGTGCGCACCACCGGCAACCGGCGGCGCTGGGAAATCCGGGTCGAGGAGGGCGAGGGCGACAATGCCGGAACGGTCTGGCGGCTGCTCGCGCCCTGGATCGGCCCGGAGGACGCGGAGATCGAGCGCGCCGTCATCTACACCTTCCACGCCACCGTCGCGCGGCGCTGGCGGCGGGGGCGGCTGTTCATCGCCGGCGACGCCGCGCACCAGACGCCGCCCTTCATGGGGCAGGGCATGTGCGCCGGCATCCGCGACGCGGCCAACCTCGCCTGGAAGCTGGCGGCCGTCCTGCGGGGCGGCGCGCCGGAGGCCCTGCTGGACAGCTATGCCAGCGAGCGCATTCCTCATGTGCGCGACTATGTGGAGCTTGCGGTGCGCATGGGCCGGCTGCTGAATGCGACCGGCACCGAGGACATGGTGAGCGCCGCCGCCGCGCGGGGCGAGAGCACGGACCGGATGGAGTCGATCCGCCCGCGCCTCGGGCCGGGGCTGCACCGGGGCGGGGGCCCGCTCGCCGGGCGGCCGGGGCCGCAGCCGCGCCTGGCCGACGGGAGGCGCCTCGACGATGCGGCGGGGCCGGGTCCGGTGCTGCTGCTGCGCGAGCCGGCGGCGGTGGAGAGTTGCGGCGTGCCGGCGGTGGCGGCCGGGGCGGAGTGGCTGGGCGCGCACGGCCTCGCCGCGGCGCTGCTCCGGCCCGACCGCTATGTGTTCGGCGTCGCGGCGACACTCGACGAAGCCGCCTCGCTCTGCGAAACCTATGCGGCGGAGACCGGAAGGGCGGACGCATGAAAATCACGAAGGTGCGGGCGGACTGGCTGCATGTGCCGATCCCGGAAGAGCGGCAGCACCGCAGCGATTTCGGCGTGACGCGCGCCTTCGACTCGACCCTGGTGCGGGTCGAGACCGACGCCGGCATCACCGGCTTCGGCGAGGCGAAGGCGGCGGTGGGCTCGGCCGGCAACAACCTCGCGCTCGCCGCCTGCGTCGAGCGGGAGCTCGGGCCGCTGCTCGTCGGCGAGGACCCGCGCGACATCTCCCGCCTCTGGGACGTGATGTACAACGGCAGCCGCGCGCACTATGCGATCGCGCGCGGCCACGTCTTCCCGGTGCTGGGCCGGCGCGGGCTCACCGTCTCGGGGATTTCCGGCATCGACATGGCGCTCTGGGACATTCTCGGCAAGGAGCTGGGCCGGCCCGTCTGGCAGCTGATCGGCGGGCGCCGCCATGCCGCCATGCCGGCCTACGCCTCCGGCGGCTGGGCGCCGACCGCGGGCATCGTCGCCGAGCTCCAGGGCTTCCTCGACCGGGGCGGCTTCAGGGCGGTGAAGATGCGGGTCGGCTCCGGCGACGGCACGCTCGCCCACTCCATCGAGCGCGTGAAGGCGGCGCGCGAGGGGCTCGGGCCCGACATCGACATTCTCTGCGACGCCCACGGCACCTTCGCGGTGGCGGAGGCAAAGCGCTTCTGCCGGGCGGTCGCCGACTGCCATATCGGCTGGCTGGAGGAGCCGGTGACCGCCGACGACAAGGCGGGCCAGGCGGAGGTCCGGGCCTCGACCGACATCCCCATCGCGAGCGGCGAGAGCGAGTTCACCCGTTTCGCCTTCCGCGACCTTGCGCTGCTGCGCGCGGCCGACATCTTCCAGCCGGACCTTTCCATCGCCGGCGGCGTCACCGAGGCGATCCGCATCGAGGCGCTGGCCGCGGCCCACCAGATCCGCTTCGCCCCGCATCTCTGGGGCGGCGCCTGCACCTTCGCCGCCGGGCTGCACGTGCTGGCGGCGGCCACGAGCGGTTTCATCGTCGAATATTCGCTCGGCGCCAACCCGATGCTGCACGAGCTGGCCGTGGAGGATTTCACCGTCGTGGACGGGATGCTGGAGATCCCGGACCGGCCGGGCCTCGGCGTCACCATCGACGAGGCGTTCGCGGCGAGATACCGGGCGGAATGACCACGGTTGCGGTCATCGGTGCGGGCGTTGCGGGCCTGACGGTCGCCACGGTGCTGGCCGAGCGCGACGCGGCGGTCTCGGTCATCGACCGCAGCCCCGGCCTCGGGCCGGACCAGTGCTCCTGGTATGCCGGCGGCATGCTGGCGCCCTGGTGCGAGCGCGAGAACGCCGAGCCGGAAGTCGTGGCGCTCGGGCAGGAAGCCGCGGACTTCTGGGCCGCACGGGTGCCGGGCGTGGTCCGGCGCGGCAGCCTCGTGATCGCGCCGGCGCGCGACAGCGGCGAGCTCCGGCGCTTCGCCCGGCGCACGGAGAACTATGACTGGCTCGACCAGGAGGGCATCGACGGGCTGGAGCCGGCGCTGGAAGGGCGGTTCGCGCGGGCGCTGTTCTTCGGCGAGGAGGCCCATCTCGATCCGCGCCTGGCGCTTCGGGCGCTGGTCGGGAAGCTGGAGGCGTCGGGCGTCGAGGTCCGCTACGGCACGGAGGCCGTTCCGGAGGCCGAGTGGACCGTGGACTGCCGGGGGCTCGCCGCGATGGACCGCCTGCCGGAACTGCGCGGCGTCAAGGGCGAGATGCTCTATATCCGTAGTCCGGAAGTGGCGCTGACCCGGACGGTGCGCCTGATCCATCCCCGCATCCCGATCTATCTCGTGCCGCGCGGCGACGGCATGTACATGCTGGGCGCGACCACCATCGAGAACGACGAGCGCAAGCGCATCACGGCGCGCTCCGTCGTGGAGCTGCTGAGCGCCGTCTATGCGCTGCACCCGGCCTTCGGCGAGGCCGAGGTCGTCGAGATCGGCACCGACGCGCGCCCGGCCTTCCCCGACAACCTGCCCCGGCTTGTCCGCGACGGCCGGCGGCTCCATGTAAATGGCCTCTACCGCCACGGTTTCCTGCTGGCCCCGGCGATGGCGGCCAGGGCGGCGGACATCGTGCTCGGCGAAGGAGCGGCGCCATGACGGTCCGCATCGAACTCAACGGGGAGCCCGTATCCACGGAGGCCGCGACGCTTGCCGACCTTCTGGACGAAAGGGGCTATAACGGGGCCGTGGTGGCGACGGCGCTCAACGGCACCTTCCTCCCGAAGGGCCTGCGCGCGGCGGCGCCGCTTTCCGACGGCGACGCGGTCGAGGTCGTGGCGCCGATGCAGGGAGGCTGACCGGCCTTGGATTTCTATGGCTTCGAGCCCTCGTCGCGCCTGTTCCTCGGCACGGCGCAATATCCCTCCCCGGCGGTGCTGGGCGAGGCGATCCGCGCGTCCGGCGTGGAGGTCGTCACCGTGTCGCTCCGGCGCGAGTCCGGCGCGGCGCGCGCGGGCCAGGGCTTCTGGGAGCTGATCCGCTCGCTCGGCGTGCGCGTGCTGCCCAACACGGCCGGCTGCCACAGCGTCCGCGAGGCGGTGACGACGGCCGAGATGGCCCGCGAGGTGTTCGAGACCGACTGGATCAAGCTGGAGGTGATCGGCGAGGACGACACGCTCCAGCC
>JAJECZ010000126.1 GCA_022821735.1 Alphaproteobacteria bacterium
CCGCCGGTCGGCAGGCGCTCGGTGGCCGGGGGCATGGCGCAACTCGAATATGAGGCGCTGCCGACAGGCGAGGCTGCGCGGCTCATCAACGGCGCGACGCTCACCGTGGTGATGATCGAGACGGCCGAGGCCGTGGCGGCCGCGGACGCCATCGCCGCCGTGGAGGGGATCGACGCACTCCTGATCGGCACCAACGACCTCTGCGCCACGATGGGCATACCGGGGCAGTTCGGCCACGAGCGCGTTACCGACGCCTACGACCGGGTGGTGTCGGCGGCGCGCAACAACGGCAAGCATGCCGGCATGGGCGGCGTCTATGACGAGGAGCTCGCCGGACGCTATATCGCCATGGGCGCGCGGCTCGTGCTGGCCGGCAACGACCTGCCCTTGCTCATGGGCGCCGCCAGGGCGCGGTCAGCCTTCCTGCGCGGGCTGGTTTGACGGACGCCGGGCGGCCTCAGTCGAAGCTCGTGCCCGATGCGCCGCCCCGGCCGAGCTTGTAGGTGACGACGCCGCGGGCGATCTTGCGCCCGTCATCGTCCGTCACCAGCACGTCCACGACGGTGAGCGAGCCGCCCCGGCGCAGCACCGCGGCCTCTGCGCTCAGGCCGCGGCCCTTCAGCCCCGGCGAGAGGAAGTTGACGGTGAATCCGACCGTGGCACCTTTGGTCGCCTCAACCACGGACGGGCTCGTCCAGGCGGCGGCCGTGGCGGCCGTGTCGATCAGGGACGCCGTCGCGCCGCCGTGATAGATGCCGGCGCCGTTGCCGAGCTCGGCCCGCCAGGGCAGCCGGACGACGGCGCGGTCGGCTTCCAGCACGGCCAGCTCGATGCCGAGATGGACGCCATAGGGCCCGCGCACGATGGCCTCCCGGATGCGCCGTTCGCCGACCGGGCTCGGTCCTTTCGCCGCGCCGCCGCTCACCAGGGTTCCCCGAAGGGCCGGATCTCGACATTGAAGGACCATGTCGAGCGGTCCTGGTGCGCGATGCGGAAGACCTCCTCGCCGATGGCGTCCGGCTTGATGAAGAAGTCGTCCGGCCTGCCGGGATGACGCCGCCGGGTCCACCAGAGATCGATGACGGCGTCGATGACGATATAGGCGACATGCACGCCCCTGGGTCCGAGTTCGCGCGCCATCGCTTCGGCGAGGATGCGCTGCGCCGCCTTGGTCGGCGCGAAGCCGGAGAAGCGCGGAATGCCCCGCCATGTCGATGTGTTGCCGGTCACCATGAGCGCGCCCGCGCCGCGCGCGATCATCGCGGGCGCCGTCAGCTGTGCCAGATGGAGGAGGCTCATCGTGTTGACCTGGAAATTGGCCTGGATATCCGCCGGGTCCATGTCGAGGAAGCTGCCCCAGCTTCCGCGCGCGGCGTTGTGGACCACGACATGCGGGTCGTCCCCGAGGGCTTCGCGAACCCGCTCCACCGCACCCGCCAGCGCCTCGCGGTCGGTGATGTCGCAGGGAACCGCCAGAGTGCCGGGAATCGCCGCCTCGTATTCGCTGAGCCGCGACTCGGAGCGCGCGAGCATCGCCACCCGGTAGCCGCCGGCCGCGAACCGCCGGATCACGGAGCCGCCCGTGCCCCGCCCGGCGCCCGCCACCAGTGCGATCTTTTCCGCCATCCAGAACCCCTCCCGTGTGTCCGTTCCCGTTCAGGCCGCCTGGCCCAGCGCCGGTGCCGCGCCCCCCGCCCTGCGCATGGCCGCCGCGCGGCGCAGCAGGAACGCGGCGATTCCCAGATGCGCCACGTTGACCGCGACCGCGCCGACAAACGCAACCCTGTAGCTGCCGGTGAGATCGTGGACCGCGCCGGCAAGCCAGGCGCCCAGAGCCATGCCAAGCATGGTGAACAGCAGCGCCAGCCCGATGCGCCCGCCCGCCTGCCGGGCCGGGAAATACTCCCGGATGATAATGGCATAGGACGGCACGATGCCGCCCTGCGACAGGCCGAACAGCGCGGCGACAACCAGGAGCGCGATGCGCCCGTCCGCCGGCAGGAACAATAGCAACGCCGCCGCCTGACCGGCCGAGCCGAGCGCCAGCGTGCGCAAGCCCCCGACGCGGTCCGAAATCCAGCCGGAGGCGAGCCGGCTCACAATGCCGAAACCGTACATCAGGGACAGCATCAGCGCGCCGTCGGCCGGACGGAGGCCGATATCGTCCGCCATGGCAACCGCATGGACCTGGGGCGCGGCCATCGCGACGCAGCAGCCGAGCCCCGCGCAGCAGAGAAGGGCCTGCAGCACCGGTGCCCGAAAGCCGAGCGGCCGGGCCGACCCGGCCGCCTCCAGCGGCCCCGTCAACACCGTCCGCGGCGCAGGACGGTGCAGCACCAGCGCGAGGAGCGGCAGCGAGAGGAAGGTGAGCGCCCCGAAGGCGAGATACATGTCGCGCCATCCATAGGCGTCCACGAGGGCTTCGAGCACCGGCGGCCAGACCATGCCGGACACGTAGGCGCCGCTGATCACCATGCCGACCGCGAGGCCGCGCCGCCGTTCGAACCAGAGCGAGGTGTCCGCGACCATCGGCGCCATGGTGGTCGAAGCGCCCATCAGGCCGATCAGGAGCCCGTGGGCGAGAACCGCCTGCCAGAGTTCGACCGCGTGCCCGGCAATCCAGAAGCCGAGGCCGAGGGTCAGTCCGCCGGCGAACGCGACCCGCATCGCGCCCAGCCGGTCGGCGAAGCGGCCCATCCAGAAGCTGCCGAGGCCGAACCCGACCATGAACGCCATGTAGGGCAACGTCGCCGCGCCCCGCGAGATGTCGAACGCTTCCTGCATCGGCTTGAGGGCGACCGTGCCGGCGAACATGCCCGCCGTGCCGACGACCATGATGAGGAAGGCCGCCGCCGCCCGGGCCGCGGGATAGAAGGGGAATCCGCCCGCCATGCCGCCGCTCCGCCCGGCCCCCCGCCGTTTCCGCGTCTCAGGCCGGCCGGCTGCGGGCCGCCCTGGCATCCTGCCGGCGGTAGCGCAGCAGCATGGCGCGGGCGATCGGCACGGCCAGGCGGTTCGAAGGCACGGGATGCGGCCGTCGCAGCGCCGCCGGCACCGGATCGTCGGCCTGCAGCCCCTCAAGGCAACGCCCGGCCAGCAGGCGGCCCATCGCCGTGGCCAGCGCTACGCCGCGCCCGTTGTAACCGAGCGCCGTCCAGACGCCGGGCCCGAGCTCCATGGCGCGCGGCAGCCGGTCCACGGTCATCGCCACCTTGCCGTCCCAGACGAATTCGAACCGGGCCTCGCCCAGCTCCGGGAAGGCGGCCTGCAGGCGCCGGCGCGCCACGGTCTCGGCGCGGCCGCGCGCGCGCCAGGGCAGTACGATGTCGCCGCCCATCACCATGCGGCCCTCCCGGTTCCAGCGGAAGGCCCAGAGCAGCGTGCGGCTGTCCGACACGCTCATGTCGCCGGGCAGAATCTGCCGGCGTACATTGCCGCCCTGCGGCGCTGTGGCGGCGAGGAAGAGCCGGAACGGCACGACCGCGCGCCGCAGTCCCGGCCAGAGCCCGCCGGTATAGCCGTTGGTCGCCAGCACGACCTGGTCGGCCATCACCGCGCCGCCGGTCGTCCGGACATGCCAGCGCCCGCCGGACCGCTCGACCGCCGTCGCGGGAGAGCCGGCATGGACCGCCGCGCCGGCGTCGATGGCCGCCTTGGCGAGGCCGCGCGCATAGGCGAGCGGCTGGATATTGCCGCCCCAGGCGTGGTGCAGCGCGCCCTGCCAGTAGCGGCTGCCGGTCATGGCTTCGGTCTCGTCCCGCTCCAGGTAGCGGACCGGCATGCCGCGCGCGGCCCAGGCCTCGGCGCGGGCGCGCACCATGGCGTCGCGGGCCGGGCTGTCCACCGGCAGCAGCCAGCCGACCGGCCGCGCGTCGCACTCGATACCGAGGCGGTCGATCAGCTCGAAGACCAGCTTCGCCGCTTCGGCGGTGAAGCGGTTGAACCGCTCGCCCTCCTCCGGGCCGAAGCGCGCGACCGTCTCCTCCGGCCCGTAGCGCGAGAGCATCGGCACCACCTGGCCGTGATTGCGCCCGGAGGCCCCGAAGCCCGGCTCCTCGGCCTCCAGAACGACGACCCGTGCCTCCGCCTCCGCCAGATGCAGGGCCGTGGACAGCCCGGTGAAACCGCCGCCGACCACGCACACATCCGCCTCGCGCTCGCCTTCGAGCGCAAGGGCAGGCGGCGCGGACGGTGCCGTCGCCTGCCAGAGGACGGAAGCGGGATCGGACGTGTTCATGGCAGGCGCGGCCCGGCGGCGAGTGCGCGCGGCAGCGCTTCCTCGGCGAAGAGGCGCATGGACCGCTCGACGGCTTCGGGCGCGAGGCCGCCGAAATTATGCAGGGTCAGCACATGGCCGAGACCCCATCCGGCGAGCAGGCGCAGCTTCTCCGCCACGGTTTCGACCGAGCCCATGAGCGAGAGGCCGGACGCCATGATGTCGTCCCAGACCTGCCGGCGGGCATAGAGCCGGGTCGCAACATAGAGCTCGAAGGCCTCGGCCGCCATCTCGCGAGCCTCCTCGTCGGTCTCCGCGACGAAGGTGTGGAAGGCGAAGGCCGCGGCGTCCCCGGCCCCGTCGAGCCCGGCCTCCGCGCGCCCCTCGACGAAGGACCGGAACAGGGTTTCGACATCCTCCATGCCGGCGACGGAGGCGTAGGGCACGCAGAAGATCGAATTGCCGGCCTTGCCGACATGCCAAGCCGCCTCGGGGCGCAGGACGGCCACATGGATCGGGACCGGGCGCTGCACCGGCGCGACATTCAGCGTGACGCCATCCATCTTGTGGTAGCGCCCGTCGAAATCGACCGGCCCGCCGGAGAGCGCCAGCCGCAGCACTTCCAGTGCCTCGTCGAAGCGGTCGCGCTTCTCTTCCGGAGAGACGCCGAAGCCCTCGAACTCGTGCGCGAGATAGCCGGAGCCCACGCCCAGCACCAGCCGCCCGCCGGAGAGCATGTCCACCATGGCGTAGCTCTCCGCCACGGTGAGCGGGTTGCGGAAGGGCAGCACCGAGATCGCCGTGCCGAGCCGGATGCGGGAGGTCCGGGCGGCCATGGCGGTC
>JAJECZ010000219.1 GCA_022821735.1 Alphaproteobacteria bacterium
GTTAATGTCTGGCCGCGTCCCTGGCAGCAGCCGCACCCGCCGATCTGGATGACGGTGGCGAGCCCCGGCTCGGCAGCGCGGATCGGCCGCAAGGGCTATGTCATCGCGGCGCTGAACACCGGCTATATCCACACGCCCGTGGTCTATGGCGCCTATCGGGAGAGCGCCGCGGAAGCCGGCATCGCCGCCGGTTCGGACCGCTTCGCCTATCTCTGCATCATCGGCGTCGGCGAAACGGAGGCCGAAGGCAAGCGGCGCGCCCACCAGATTCTCGACTACAGCCGGACGACGCCGCGCGTGCAGCCGCAGTTCTTCTATCCGCCCGGCTACTCGCCCGCCGGCCCGACCGCCGCCATGATCCGCAGCGCCGACCGCCTCATCCAGCGCCGCGACGGGTCGAGCTTCCTGATGCAGGACGGCACGGTGGAGGACTTCATGGCCGCCGGCGTCGCCTTCGCCGGCACGCCGGCGCAGGTGGTCGAGCAGGTGGGCGAGTTCGCCTCGGCCGTCGGCGGCTTCGAACACCTGCTGATGATGGGGCAGGGCGGCTTCATCAGCCACGAGGATACGGTCGCCAACCTCACCCTCTTCTCCGAGGAAGCGCTGCCGGCCATCCGCGGGATGTAGCGGGCAGGAGGCGAGACAGCGCCTGGCGGCGGGACCGCTATAGCGCGAAGGGCCACCCGTAGAGCCACGCCAGGGCCAGCACGGCCCCGACAATCGGAACGGCCGCTGTCAGGAAATACATCGTCAGCAGCAGAACCCCTGCCAACGCGGCTACCAGATACGACCTGATCCTCTCCATCGCCCGCCCCCGCATCTCGCCGTTCCGGCCCGGGCTGGTGCCGGGCCGTGTGACCAATCCGCAGGAATGCAGAGAGTCCTGCCTATTCGCCGGGCCAGGGGGAGCTACCCCGCGGCCGCGCGTTGGCTGTTCTATTCAGCAGGCGGCCCGACGGAGCGGGTTGCCCACGGATTGGTCACGGAGTCAGTCTGCGTTCTGAAAAAGATCAGTGCAAGCGCGGCATGGCTCGCCCGCGCGGCGGAACGCTTGACGGAGCCGGCCCGGCGTTCCATAACGGCAGAGATGCCGGCCTCGCGCCGGCTCCGCGGGATTTGATCGGGCAGCTTGCACCCGCGTTACCAAGTGCTAAAGCGCCACGGGAAGCATTTCCGTGGGCCCGCCAACCGGCAACCCAGGGAGATGGCCATGCCCCGATTGCCCGATCCGCTCCACACAGACACGACTGCCGTCCATGGCGGCATCCAGCGCAGCCAGTTCGACGAGACCGCCGAGGCGCTCTACCTGACCTCGGGCTATGTCTACGGCTCGGCCGAAGAGGCCGCCGAAGCCTTCGACGGCGAGCGGGACCGCTACATCTACAGCCGCTACGGCAACCCCACGGTGCAGATGTTCATAGACCGGCTCTCGGCCATCGAGGGCGCGGAAGCCGGTGAAGCGACGGCAAGCGGCATGTCGGCCGTGTTCACCGCGCTGCTCGGCCTGCTGCGGGCGGGCGACCGGCTGGTCGGCTCCCGCGCGCTGTTCGGCTCTTGCGCCCATGTCTGCACCCATATCCTGCCGCGCTACGGCATCGACACGGAGCTGATCGACGGCAACGACCTCTCCGCCTGGGAGCAGGCGCTGTCGAAGCCGACGAAGGCGGTCTTTCTGGAGACGCCGACCAATCCGCAGCTCGACATCATCGACCTGAAGGCGGTCTCGGAGCTGGCGCACGCCGCCGGGGCAGAGGTGGTGATCGACAATGTGTTCGCCACGCCGCTGTTGCAGAAGCCGCTGGAGCTTGGCGCCGATGTCGTCGTCTATTCCGCCACCAAACATATCGATGGGCAGGGGCGGTGCCTCGGCGGGGCGATCCTCGGCACGCGGAAGTTCTGCGACGACGACCTGCAGCCCTTCATCCGCCACACCGGCCCCAGCATGAGCCCCTTCAACGCCTGGGTGCTGCTGAAGGGCCTGGAAACCCTGGCAATCCGCGTCGAGCGCCAGTGCCGGACCGCCATGGAGGTCGCGCGCTGGCTGGAGGAGCGGACCGGCGTCAGCCGGGTCATCTACCCCTTCCTCGACTCCCACCCGCAGGCGGCGCTCGCCCGCCGGCAGATGAAGGACGGCGGCACGGTCGTGACCTTCGAGATCGAGGGCGGGCGGCGCGAGGCCTTCGCGCTCCTGAACGCGCTCAGCCTGGTCCCGATCTCCAACAATCTGGGCGACGCCAAGAGCATCGTCACCCACCCGGCCTCGACGACCCACCACCGCATCGGCCCGGAAGCCCGCGCCCTGGTGGGCATCGGCGACGACATGATCCGCCTGTCGGTCGGCCTCGAACATGGCGGCGACCTGATCCGCGACCTGGACCGGGCCATCGCCGCGGCAGGGCTAGGGGAAGGCTGCCGGGGCCGGGCGGTTTAGCCACCCCGGCCCTACAGCCGGGCCCTGACTGCCTCCGCCGCGTCCCAGGCGTCGACATGGCGGAGCGAAAGCGGCGAGAGCGCGAAGGCAATCCGGTCGGGCGCGGCCGGGCTTGCGAACAGGCCGTCGGCCGCCAGCCCTTCCGCCAGTTCCTGCGCATCCGGCTGTACCAGCACGACATGCGCGCCGCGCCAGGCGGGCGGCAGCGGGTCGGCCTCGCCGAGCGCTTCGAGAAAGAGGGCGCTGAGGGTGCGCGCCTTCCAGCCGAGTGCCGCGATATCGGCGCCCGCGAAGGTGTCGAGCGCGCCGTCGAGCGCGGCGAGCGCCAGCGTGGAGGGCTCCGGCAGGGCGGAGAGCGCAGGAGCGAAGTCCCCGGTTGCGTGGACCCAGGCCGGCGCGCCGGGGCCGCCGCCGAGGAAGCCGCAGCCGCGCCCGACCGCAGCCTCGACGCCGGACGGCTCCAGCGCGGCCGGCAACACGCCGGCCGTCTCGGAGAAATCGAATATGGCGAGCGCCCCGGCGTCGCGCGCCCTTGCGGCCAGCGCGCCGATGTCCCGAAGCGCGCCCGTCTCGGGATCGAGATGGCGCAGCAACATCAGCGTGTCCCTGTCCAGCTGCGCTTCGGGGGCCCCGGTTTCCACGACGGCGACGCCCTTCGCGCCGAGCCGGGCTGCCGCGGCAGGGAACTCGCCCGGCGCGGCGAGAATACGGTTGCGGCCGGAAGCGCGCGCCGCATCGGCCAGCGCCTCGAGCGCATCGTCAACGGTCGCGGCGAAACCCAGAGTGCCGGGCGGGGCGGCCAGCAGGGGCGCCAGCTTCCCGGCCATCGTTTCGGCCAGATGCCGGCCGTTAGTGAAGTCCGTGCCCCAATCGACGCGCAGGAAGCCGTCGAGCCGCGCCCTG
>JAJECZ010000406.1 GCA_022821735.1 Alphaproteobacteria bacterium
GCCGGCGACATGGACGAGGCCTGGCGTGTGTTCGAAGCCGATGTCGCGCCGGGCGGGGCCTGGGGGCCGCCGATCAATGTGCTGACCGACAGCGCCGCTTTCGTGCTGCGCGCGGAGCTTGCCGGTGCAAGCGTACCGGACAGCGTCTGGCGGTGTCTCAGCGATTATGCCGCCGAATTCTTCCCCAATCCCGGCATCGCCTTCGCCGACGTTCACGCGGCGCTGGCGCACGCGATGGCCGGGCGCGGCGACGCCCTTGCCCGCATTGCCGGGGCTGCCGCCGGTCCCGCAGGCGACATGGTGTCGGGCCTGGCCGAAGCCCTCGGCGCCTATGCCCGGAGCGATTGGGACGAGGCGATCGCGCTGCTGGCGCCCTGGATGGCCGGGCATGAGCGGATCGGCGGCAGCCGCGCCCAGCGCGACCTGCTGGAATTCGCGCTGCTGGGCGCCCTCCTCCGCAGCGGCCGCACGGAAGAGGCCCGCCGCCTCCTGGTCCTCCGCCGCCCCGTTCACGCCCCGGTCCCGCCGCTTGCCGGCCTCGGCGCGGCGGCCTGACGGTCCGCCGCCTAATCACCGTCACCCCCGCGAAGGCGGGGGCCCATCTCCGGTTCTCGCGTCCGCCGCAGCCGGCGGAGGCAGGACCGGACCGCCCGTGCCGGCCGGAAGCGTCCGGGATGGGCCCCGGCTTGGGGGCCGGGGCGACGAGTGGGGGCCGGCCGCCGCGTCCTTCATCCTGAGTAGCGACCGCGCCAGCGGGCGCGTATCGAAGGACCGTCCCTCGATACGCGGCCGGCGCCGCTGCTCGGGATGAGGGGCAAGGGGCGTGATGGTCCGCCGCCGCACCACCGTCACCCCCGCGAAGGCGGGGGCCCATCTCCGGTTCTCGCATCCGCCGCTACCAGCGCAAGGCGCCGCCTGAAATTTCCCGGTTGGGCGCGCTGTTCCCGCAGGTCGATGCACGCGTGCAGGCGTCGGCGCGTGCCCGGTTGCAGGGCCAGGCGCAAAAGGCGGCCAACGGAAGGGGGCGCGACATTTGGAACCAGATTGACTAATAATGTGTATTAATAATATGGAAATTCATGACTGATATCGACACAAGGCTCCTGCGGTCGTTCCTGACCGTGGCCGCCGAGCGGAGCTTCTCCATCGCAGCGGAACTCCGGGGCTGCTCGCAAGGGACGATGTCGCTCCGCATCCGCACCCTGGAAGAGCAGCTGGGCATGCGCCTTTTCGAGCGCAACCGCGCCGAGGTCCGGCTTACGGACGCGGGCCGCGATCTGCTTCCCGGGGCCCAGGCGATGGTGGACCTGCATGACAGGCTGCTCGACCGGGCGGGCTCGAAACTGATTGCGGGCAATGTCCGGCTCGGCATTTCCGAGGACTGTTCCTCGACCTTGCTACCCGGGCTCCTGCAGCGGATGCGGGAAACCTATACGGCACTGGAGCTTGAAATCCGTTGCGGGCAAGGCCTTCCGCTCCGGCGGGCGGTCGAAACGGGCGGTCTCGACCTCGCCGTGGTCCTGCTGCTGGAGGACCTGCCTTCGGCGGCGGTACTGTCGCGGCCCCGCCTGTACTGGGTGGCCGCTCCCGAATTCGTGGCCGGCGACTGGCCCGTCATGCCGGTCGCCGGTTATCCCGAAGGGTATCCGCTCCGTGAAGCGGGAGTCGCGGCGCTGAGGTCCTGCGGCACCGCCTATCGCGAAGTGGTGACCGGCTCCGACGAACGGGCCATCCAGAGCGCCGTCGCCTGCGGTGGCGCTGTCGCCGTGATGGCGGAGGGGACCGTGCCGGCGGACATGAAGATCGTTTCCCATAGCCCGGCGCTGCCCTCCCCGGGCCGCGCCGTCATCCAGCTTCTGGAGAGGCCGGGTCCCCAGGCCGAGGCGGCGCAGATCGTCAGGCGGGAAATTTCCGGCCTGTATCCGGGAGCCTGAGCCGCCCGCCTCCGGGCGCGCACCCTCCCCGACCCGGACGAAAGGGACAGGCGGCCTGCGCCGAAGGCTTGCGGTCCAGCCGGACCGCGTCGTGCTTTACGTTGCGCGGATGCAGCGCACCATGTGGTGCGGCGATAGCTGGATGGCGGCGGGCGGGGTCTCGCAGCCGGGCTCGGCGAAGCGGCAGCGGGGCGCGAAGGCGCAGCCAGGGGGCAGCCGGGTCATGTCCGGCGGCGAGCCCGGAATGGCTTCCAGCGTCTGGCCGCGCGATGCGCTGTGGACGGTCGAGGCCAGCAGCCCCTGGGTGTAGGGGTGCCGGGGATTGCGCATGATCTCGCGCACCGGGCCCGTTTCGACGAACCTGCCGCCGTACATCACCGCGATTCGGTCGGCGATCTCGACCGCCACGCCCACATCGTGGGTGACGAAGATGACGGCCATGCCGAACTCGCGCTGCAGCTCCCGGAGCAGCAGCAGGATCTGGATCTGGACCGTCGCGTCGAGCGCGGTGGTCGGCTCGTCGGCCAGCAGCAGGCTCGGCTGGCAGCTGAGCGCGAGCGCGATCATCGCGCGCTGGCGCATCCCGCCCGAAAGCTCGTGCGGATAGGCGCGCAGCCGCCGCTCGGGCGAGGGGATGCGCACCCGGTCCAGCAGGTCGAGCGCGCGGCGCCGGGCCTGCTCCTGGCTCACCCCCTCGTGGCGGACGATGGTCTCGGTGATCTGCCTGCCGACCGTATAGACCGGATCGAACGCCACCATCGGCTCCTGGAAGATCATGCCGACCTCGGTGCCGCGCAGATCCGCGAGCGCCCGGTCGCTCATCGCCATCACGTCCAGCCCGGCGATCTCGATACGGCCGGAGAGCCGCGCGCGGCGGAAGGGGAGGAGGCGCATGAGCGCGCGCAGCGTGACGCTCTTGCCGGAGCCGGACTCGCCGAGAATGCAGAGCACCTCGCCGGGGTCCAGCGTGAAGGACACGCCGTTCACCGCGTTCACCGTGGCGTCGCGGCCGACGAAGCTGACGGCCACGTCCTCGGCGCGGACGACGGGCTCGGCGACTGCGGGCGCCGTCATCGGCTACCCGGCCGGTGCAAGGCTGTGCCCCGAGGCCGCCACGCGCATGTGGCAGGCCACGAGATGGTCGGCCCCCGCCGCCGGTCCGTCTGCCGTTTCCTCTCCGGCCGCCGGTCCGAGGCGCGGCTCGGCGCGGCGGCAGACATCTTCGGCGAAGCGGCAGCGCGTGTGGAAGCGGCAGCCGGGCGGCGGGTCGATGGGGTTCGGCGGGTCGCCGACCAGCGGAGGGGTCTCGGTCCGCCGGTCGGGATCCATCGACGGCATGGCCGAGAGCAGCGCTTCGGTATAGGGATGCTGCATGCGCTGGTAGATTTCAGCCGTCGGGCCGATCTCGACCACCTTGCCGAGATACATCACCAGCACCCGATCGCTCATATACTGCACGACGTTCAGGTCGTGCGAGATGAAGATGTAGGTAAGGCCGAGCTCGCGGCGCAGCGTCAGCAGCAGGTTCAGCACCTGCGCCTCCACGGACTTGTCGAGCGCCGACACCGCCTCGTCCAGGATGAGCAGCCTCGGTTCCAGCGCGAGCGCGCGGGCGATGTTCACCCGCTGGCGCTGCCCGCCGGAAAGCTCGTGCGGGTAGCGCCGGATGAACTGGGCGGGGTCCAGCCCGACCAGCGCGAACAGCTCGCGCGCCCGCTCGCGGGCCTCGGCCGACGACACGCCGTGGACCTTCGGCCCGAACATGATCGTGTCTTCGATCGGCAGGCGCGGGTTGAGCGAGGAATAGGAGTCCTGGAACACCATCTGCATCTGGCGGCGCAGCTCGCGCAGGCCCGCCGCGTCGTCCGCGCGGACCGCGTTGCCGTCGAAGACGATGCGGCCGGCATCGGCGCGGATCAGGTGCATGAGCAGGCGCGCCGTCGTCGATTTCCCGCATCCCGACTCCCCGACAATGCCCAGCACCTCGCCGGGCAGAACGTCCAGGTCGATGTCGTCGACCGCCTGCACCCAGCCGACGGCGCGGTTGAGGATGCCGCCGCGCACCGGGAAATATTTGCGGAGGTCGCGGACCTCGAGGAGCGCGGAGGCCCCGCCGGCCGTGCTCTGTGCGGGCGCGTTCACAGCCGCACGTCCATGGCGCCCCTGAGCCCGTCGCTCAGCAGGTTGAAGGACAGCGAGGTGAAGAAGATCATCACGCCGGGCAGGGCCGCGACCCAGGGGTTGACGTAGATCGACTGCCTGAGCGTGTTGAGCATAAGCCCCCATTCGGGTTCCGGCGGCTCGGTCCCGAGGCCGAGAAAGCTGAGCCCCGACGCCAGGATGATGCTCACGCTGATGAGGCTCGTCGCGTAGATGAAGACCGGGCCCAGCACGTTGCTCAGCACATGCACCCGGATGATGGTGAGGCTGCCGGCGCCGCTCGCGCGGGCCGCCTCCACATAGTCCAGCGAGCGGACCTGGGTGGTGACGCTCTCCGTCACCCGCGTGATGGGCGGGATGAACACGAGCGTCAGCGACACGATGGCGTTGCCGATGCCGGCGCCGAGCGCGCCCGAGATTGCGACCGCCAGCAGCACGGAGGGGAAGGCGTAGAACACGTCCATCAAGCGCATGATGAGCATGTTCACCCGGCCGCCGAGGAAGCCCGCGACGAGGCCAAGCGTGCCGCCGATGGCGAGCGCGATGACGATGGGGCTGATGCCCATGAACAGCGAGAGCCGCCCGCCGTAGAGCAGGCGGGTCATCATGTCCCGGCCCATCTCGTCCGCGCCCAGCGGGTATCCGGGCGCGCCGATCTCCGCGAGGCGTTTCAGCATGCTCGCCTTGTAGGGGTCGGCGAGCGCGATCAGGTCCGCGAACACGGCCGAGAAGACGATGAGCAGCACGACGAGCCCGCACACGATCGTCACCTTGTCGTCGCGGATGCGGCCCGCCACCGTGGCCCAGTAGCCGCGCGACTGCACCGCGACCTGGGCGGCGTCGACGATCGCCTGCTGCTTGGAGTCGAGCGTCCGGGCGGTCGTCATTGGCGCGACATCCGGGGGTCGATGGCCGATTGCAGGATGTCCACCAGCAGGTTCAGCAGCACGAAGAACATGGCGAGCACCAGGATGGTGCCCTGGAGCAGCGGCAGGTCGCGCTCGAAGATGGCGCTGTTGAGCAGCGAGCCGGTGCCCGGCCACTGGAAAACGGTCTCGACCAGGATGGAGCCGCCGAGCAGGTAGCCGAGCTGGAGGCCCATCACCGCCAGCGTCGTCGGCGCGGCGTTGCGCACCACATGCATGAGCACCTGGCGCTGGAACAAGCCCTTGGCGTGCAGCGCCTGGACGAACTCCTGGTTGAGGATTTCGGCGACGGTGGCGCGCACCGTGCGGGTAATCAGGCCCATCGGGATGACGGCGAGCGTGACGACGGGCAGCACCAGGTGGCGCATATGCTCGGCGTCCCACGCCCATGCGGTCGAGCCTCCGGGGCCCATCCCGATGGACGGCAGCACGTTCATTTCGACCGAGAAGATGATGACCAGGACGAGGCCCAGCCAGTAGTGGGGAACGCTGACGCCGGTGATGGCGATGGCGGTCGCGAGCTTGTCGATCCAGCGCCCCTGGAAGTAGCCGGCGATGCCGCCGAATATCGCGCCGAGGGTGAATCCGAGCAGCGTTCCCCCCGCCGCAAGGATGAAGGTGTTGGGCACGGCGATGCGAAGCTCGTCCACGACCTCCCGGCCGCGGGCGACGGAGACCCCGAGATCGCCCGTCACCACCCGTCCGAGCCAGGTCACATACTGGATCGGCAGCGGCTTGTCGAAGCCGTAGGCCTTGCGCAGGTCCTGCACCATCTCTTCCGGCGCGTCCGGCGGCACGACGGCGCTCAGCGGGTCGCCCGGCGACATGTGCACCAGGGCGAAGACCAGCACCGTCACCCCGAGCCCGATCGGGATGACGTAGAGGACGCGGCGGATGATGTATTCGAGCATCGGTCGGGGCAGGCGCCGGGGCGGGCGGCTGTTCCCGGCCGCCCGCCCCGCGCGCGGGTCCGGCCTATTCCATGGTGACCGGGGTGAGCGACTGGAACCAGTTGCGGGCCTGGATGAAGCCCTTGACCTGCTTCGTCATCGCCCGCGGCGCCACGTCGTGGACCACCCAGAGGAAGAGCGCATTGTCCACCTCGCGCGTGTGGACCTTCGCCAGCCACGCGTCACGCTCCGCCGGGTCGAAGGCGAGCGAGGCGTTCTTCAGCAGCTCGTCCATCTCCGCGTCGCAGTGGTAGCCCCAGTTCACGCCGGCCGGCGCATGCAGGTCGCAGCGCAGGAAGCGGGTGAAGCTGCTGTAGGGGTCCTGCGTCGTGTAGCTGACATTGATGCCGTTGGCGCCCTGGGCCTGCTCGGCCTTGGCGCCGGCGCGCCAGCGGTCAAGCAGGCTCTGCCACTCCATGACCTCGAATTCGACCTCGATGCCGACCTCCTTCAGGTTCTGCTGCATGTATTCGTTCATCGGCAGGGGCAGCATCTGCCCGGAGCCGCTGGCCGAAATCATCATCTTCACCTGGACCGGGTTGTCGGGCCCGAAGCCGGCCTCCGCCAGCAGGGCCTTCGCCGCCTCGGGGTCGTAGCGCAGCTCGAAGCTGGGCGAGCCGTACCAGGGATCGGCCGGCGACACATGCCCGCTCGCCTTGACGCCGTAGCCGCCGAGCAGCGAGAGGATGCCGTCGCGGTCGATGGCGAGGTTGGCCGCCTTGCGCACCCGGATGTCGTTCCAGGGCGAGCCTTCGACGCGGCTCAGATGCCATGACCAGACATGCGGATAGAGGTTGGAGGAGATCACCATGCCGCGTTCCTCGAGGCGGGGAATCGCGTCCGGCGCCGGCGCCTCGATCCAGTCCACCTGCCCCGCGAGCAGCGCGGCGGTGCGCGCGTTCGGGTCCGGGATCGGGATCGTGACCACCTTGTCGAGCTGCGGCTGGCGCGTCTCGTCCCAGTGCTCCTCGAACGGCACGAACTCGGCGCGCTCGCGCGGCACGATCTGGGTCAGCTTCCACGGGCCCGTGCCGGAGGGGTTCTGGGCGAACTTGTTCCAGTCGCTGCCGGTTGCCTCGAACTGGGCCGGGCTCGAGATCAGGATGTAGCAGATCTGGTAGGGGAAGAAGCTGTCCGGAGACTTGGTGGTGAACTCGACCGTGTGCGAGTCGATCTTCTTCCATCCCTTCGTGTTGGTGTCCGCGTCATAAACGAGCGAGGGGATGCGGAAGTTGACCAGCGAGGCCATGCGCGCGCTGTATTGCGGCGAGTCCTTGTCGAACAGCCGGTCGAAGTTCCAGAGCACCGCGTCGGCGTCGAAGTCCGAGCCGTCATGGAACTTCACGCCCTTGCGCAGCTTGAAGACCCATTTGGTCTTGTCGGCCTCGTCCACAGACCAGCTCTCGGCGAGGCCCGGAATGAGGCCGGACGCCTTGTCGGCGGAGCTCATGTCCCAGTTGATGAGCCCGTCATAGAGCATCAGCCCCATGAAGCGGAAACCCTCGAAGCCCTGGTCGGGCTGGCCCCAGGAGAGCGGAATGTCGGCGGCCGTCATGCCGACCCGCAGCGTGCCCCCCGCCTTCGCCGGAGCCGGGACGGTGCCGGAAAGCAGGATGGCCGCCGCCGCTCCGATCGCCAGGTTACGAAGCGAAAAATGTCTTTTCGACCTCATGGATGTCCTCCCATGGTTGAGACGGAATAAGGCTGCCGGAACGCAGCGGACGCGCGGACCGACCGGCGCTCCCGACGCTATCGGCCACTGCCTGCGGGCGGGACGCCCGCATCCGTCACGCTATCGACGCGCCAGTCTGGAGGCTGGCCGGCAGCTTGTCCAGCGCGGGCCCGGATGGCGGCGGGGCATTGCCGTCCGGTTTAGCCATTGGGCGAAGCCGAGCGGGCCTCGGTCGGGTGTCGGCCGCGCGCGGCGTCTCCGGTCCGCTTCTTGGCCGCCATGCCCAAACACCCCCTTCCTTGGCTTGTGAGGGGAGCCTGCCGGTAGGGGCAGGCCGGGGCGACGACAAGAAAGCAGCCCGCCGGCCGCTACCGCCCGCTGTCCTGCTTGCCCCGGCTGCGGGCGTAGCGGGTTTCCGGGTGCAGGCCGTGGCGCCTCAGGAAGGCCCGCACCGTGGAAATCGCGAACACGGCGCCCTCGGCGGCGAGCGCGTTGCGCAGCCCGGTGATGGAAATATCCGGCTGCTCCGCCAGAATGCGAAAGATGCGCTCGCGCTCCGGCTCGATCCGCGAGGGTTTCCTGCCCCTCGGGTCGGGCCGCAGATGGCCGCGCTCGCGAAAGCGCTGCACCGAGTTGAGGACCGTCGTCTTCCCCAGCCCGAAGCGCCGGGCCGCCGCGGCGACGGTCTGGCCGTCGCGCAGCACCGCCGCCACCGCGAGCGCCCGCAGCTCCCCGCCCACCGTGCTGCCCCTCCTCGGCGCCGGCAGCGCGGCCGCCAGCGCCCTCGTCGATTCGTCCGTCATTCCTTCTCCTCCGTTTTCGGCTCCGACGCCGCCAGGAGGTCGGGCTCAAGTGAAAAAAACCGTCCTTTCCGGTCCAGCCCGAATGAAAAAACCGGCTTTTTCCGCCGGTATTCGTTCCAGCCCGACCGCGACCCCGCCATGCGGCGCGCGCACCTCTCCTGTCGGTCGGCCGCCCCCTTCCGGTCAGCAGCCCTCACGGAAAAGTCATGCCCGGCGTCGCGCCGCCAACCCGTCAGGTCATGTCTCTCTCCAGCCCGTTTCCATGCTTCTGGAGGTCATATATAGAACACGAAGGAATAAAAGCAAGAAGAAAATTGCAGGCCCTGCCGCCCGGGCCCTTTCACCGCCCCTCGATACGCGGCTGGCGCCGCTACTCGGGATGAGGGGACAGAGGGCCGGGACGCCGCGCCCCGGCTATGGCGGCGGCGGTCCCATGCCCAGCGCGCTCTTGTAGAGGTCCAGCAGCGCCTCCTGCTCGGCGCGGTCGTCGCTGTCCATCTTCCTGAGGCGCACGATCTGGCGCATGGTCTTCGTATCGAAGCCGTGCGCCTTCGCCTCCGCATAGACCTCGCGGATGTCGGCCATCAGCGCGGCCTTCTCCTCCTCCAGCCGCTCCACCCGCTCGACGAACGAGCGAAGCTGGCCGGCGGTGATTCCGCGGGCTTCTTCCGCCGGCATCCCCCCGCCGCTGGCCATGTCCTGCACGGCTCAGTGCCCCCTGGTCTTCAGGGCGGCCAGCTGCTCCGGCGTCGCCTCCTTCTGGTGCTTCGCCTTGTAGTCGCCATAGGGCATGCCATAGACGATCTCGCGCGCCGCTTCGTAGTCCATGTCGAGGCCGCGCTCCTCGGCCGCCTCCCGGTACCACCGGGACAGGCAGTTGCGGCAGAAGCCGGCGAGGTTCATCAGGTCGATATTCTGGACCTCGGGATTGTCGCGCAGATGCTGCACCAGGGTGCGGAAGGCGGCTGCCTCCAGTTCGGTCGTCGTCTTGTCGCTCATCGGTCTCGCTACTCAATCGCCACGGAAGGGGGTCATGGCTAAACTAGCCGATCATGCAGCCGGAATCGATCCTCCGCCGGGCCTTCGAGCGCGCCGTCGCCCGCGCCGATCCCGCGTTGTCGCTCGCCCGCCACCTGCCGGAGCGGCCCGCCGGGCGCACCTTCGCGGCGGCGGCCGGCAAGGCGGCGGGGTCCATGGCGGCGGCCTTGGAGGCGGCGTGGGCCGGCCCGCTGGAGGGCATTGCCGTCACTCGCTACGGGCACGGCGTTCCCTGCGCGCGGATCGAGGTGGTGGAGGCCGGCCACCCCGTGCCGGACGATGCCGGGCGCGCCGCCGCCGGCCGGATCCTGGAGGCGGCGCGCGCGCTCGGGCCCGACGACCTCTTCCTGTTCCTCGCCTCGGGCGGCGGCTCGGCGCTGCTGGCCCTGCCGCTGCCGGGCATCCCGTTCGAGACCAAGCAGGCCGTGACCGCGCGCCTGCTCGCCTCCGGCGCCTCGATCCACGAGATCAACACGGTGCGCAAGCACATGTCGGCGGTGAAGGGCGGGCGGCTGGCGGCGGCGGCCTTCCCCGCCCGCACGGTGACGCTCGCGATCTCCGACGTGCCGGGCGACGACCCCGCCACCATCGCGTCGGGCCCGACCGTGCCGGACCCGACGACGCTCGCCGATGGGGAGCGCGTGCTGGCGGCCTACGGGATCGCGGCGGTGGACGGCATGGAGGAAACGCCGGAGGCATTGGAGCGCACGGAGTTCCGCCTGGTCGCCACGCCCCGGGACTGCCTGCTGGACGCCGCGCTAGGCGGGCCACCGGCCTGG
>JAJECZ010000287.1 GCA_022821735.1 Alphaproteobacteria bacterium
GGATCCAGCGGCGGACGCTGTTCGCCGCCAGCCCGAAATGCCGGGCGGCCGCCTCGGCGCTCATGCCCCGCTCCAGAACCGCCGCGACCGCAAGGCCCCGCAACTCCTCGTTGACCGGACGGCCGCCCCTTCTCGGCCGCAACGCCGCCTCCGCCGGTCCGTTCGTCGACTCCGCCGCCATCGCTCCTCCTTCCCCCGCGCTTACGCGGCTCTCGTAAAAACCCCCGCGCTTACGCGGCCTTCATGACACTCAATTCGAGACATGCCGTTCCTCCGCCGGCCGCCAGTGCGAACGCCACAATGCGCCGCTGCCGCCCCTCTTCCGGCCGCGCCGCCGCGGCCTCCTCGAACCCCGCTTCGGGACAGGCGATCCGGGTCCGCCCGCAACCGCCGTTTCTCCCGTCCGGCCGCCGGTCCGAGCGCCACAACGCGGCGCCGGGCGCGCGCCTCCCCGCCTGCCGGCTGGAGCCCGGCCGCACAGCTTTGCCCTTAGCGGGGTGATGCGGAAACGGCACGCCATGGCGCTGCCGACGGTCGGTCAGGTCATTGCCTCTCTCACTCCATGAGGATTGGAATGAGACAAATATAGAACATACAGGGGATATGTCAAGCCCTGAATTCGGGCCGGCCGCCCGTTCAGATCACGCCTTCTTCCCTGAGGCGCGCCGCGGTTTCGGCGTCGATGCCGCAATGTTCGGCCAGCACCTCGTCCGTGTGCTCGCTCAAGGTGGGCGGGCGGCGGATGTCGGCGGGGGAGTCGGAGAGCTTGATCGGGCAACCGACGGTCTGGTAGGCGCCGCGGCCGGGGTAATCGACCTCCACGATCATCTCCCGCTCGCGCAGATGCGGGTCGGCCAGCACCTCGCCCGTGTCCTGGCAGGCCCCGCAGGGCACGCCGGCGGCGCCGAGCAGCTTCATCACCTCGAATTTGCTGCGCTGGCGGGTCCAGCTTTCCACCAGCGCGTTGTATTCCTCGCGGTGTTCCCAGCGGCCCGCCGGCGTCTCGAAGCGCGGGTCGTCGAGTTCCGGCAGATCGACGACGCCCCGGAAGCCCTCATACATCTGCGGCTGGCAGAAGATATAGACATAGTCGTTCGGACCGCCGGGCGCGCAGGGATAGGTGGAGCCGGGCACGGTCTGGCCGAGCTGGTTGCCGCGCCGGGGCTGCACCATGCCCTGGCGCTGGTGGTCGCGCAGGCTGACGCGCAATATGTTGACCACCGCCTCCTGCATGGCGACCTCGACCTTCTGGCCCTTGCCCGTCTGGTGGCGCTGCTGCAGGGCGGCAAGCAGGCCGATGGCGAGATGCATGCCGGTGCCGGAATCGCCGATGGCGGGCCAGGTGTAGGTCGGCGGGTTCTCCGGGAAGCCGGTGACGCTCATCGCCCCGCCCATGGCCTGGGCGATGGGCTCGAAGGCCTTGTAGCCGGAGTTCGGCCCGTAGCTGCCGAAGCCCTTGATGGTGCCGTAGATGAGGCGCGGATTGATTTCCGCCAGCACGTCATAGCCGAGCCCGAGCCGGTCCAGCGCCCCCGGCGAGAAATTCTCGACCAGCATGTCCACTTCGGCAATCAGCTTTTTGAACAGCGCCTTGCCGTCTTCGGTCTTGAGGTTGAGGGTCAGGCTCTTCTTGTTGGCGTTCAGCACCAGGAAGAACAGCCCGTCCTGGCCCGGAATGTCCGGCATCGCCCGGCGCGCGGCCTCGCCCCGGCCCGGCTCCTCCAGCTTGATGACCTCGGCGCCGAGCCAGGCCAGCACCTGCGTGCAGGCAGGGCCCGCCTGGTTGTGGGTCATGTCGATGATTCTGACGCCGTTCAGGGCCGCGCTCATGGGGGGCCGCTCCTTCTTGTCCTCATTGCCGGGCCGGCTATGCTCGCCGCCATGACGCAGCAAATTCCGGGGACGGTCAACGGGTCGGCGTTCGCGGTCGGCGGCTGGGAGATTGATATCCTCGTCACCGGCTTTCCGGGCAAATCCGTCCGTCATGGCTCGCTCGGGTGGAGCACCATCGTGCTGATCCGCCACGGGGACCGGCTGGCGCTGGTGGATTGCGGCGCGTTCGGCCACCGCAAGCTGCTGGTGGCGGAGCTTGCCGCGCGCGGCCTCGGGCCCTCCGACATCACCGACCTGCTGCTGACCCACACGCATTACGACCATGCGGTCAACTGGGTGCTGTTCCCCAACGCCCGGGTGGCGGTCGGCGCGGTCGAGCTCGACTGGGCGCTGGGCGAGCCCTGGGGCGAAACGGTGGTGCCCGAGCTCTATGTGCGCGAGCTCGGCCTCTTCCCGAAGACGGAGCGGATCGCGGACGGCGGGGAGGTGTTCCCCGGCATTACCGCGCACCTGGCGCCGGGGCACACGCCGGGCTGCCTGGTGTTCCGCCTCGCCGGGGCGGAGCGCGACGTCGTGTTCACGGGCGACGCCGCCAAGAACCGCGCAGAGCTCGTCTCCGGCGATGTGGACATGACCTGTGACGCCGCCGTCTCGCGCGCCTCCATCGAGATGATCCACGGGCTCTGGCGGGCGCGGCCCGGCACGGTGCTGATTCCGGGCCACGACCTGCCGATGGTGCTGGACCAGGACGGCAGGCCCGCCTATCTCGGCCGGCGCGAGGCCGCCATCGACGCCTGGTTCGGCGACGGTATGGACGAGGTGACCCGCTTCCAGCTGACCCTTCAGGAGACGCCATGACCCCGCTTCACCCCGAATTCGGCGTGCGGCTCGAAAGCCGTCCGATCGGCGCTCTCGATATCGACGAGATGCGCGCGGCCATCGACCGCTACTCCTTCGTACTCGTTCCGGGCGCGGCGGAAGGAGATGACGCGCATCTCGCCTTCACCCGGAAGCTGGGCGAGCCGGAGGCGAACCATGTCACGCTCGGCCGGGAGGGGCGGGTCGAGTATTTCGGCACCATCGGCAATGTGCTCCCCGACGGCACCGTTGCGGGCAACAGCCACAAGCGCACGATCTTCCAGACCGGCAACAATATGTGGCACTCCGATTCTTCCTTCCGCAGGGTGCCGTCCTTCGTCTCGATCATGTGCGCCTACGAGACGCCGGAGGAGGGCGGGGAGACGCTGTTCGTCAGCCAGCGCGCCGCCTGGGACCGGCTGGAGGAGGACGAGCGGGAGCGGCTCGCCCCGCAGATCTGCATCCACGACTATGTGTTCTCGCGCTCGAAGGTCGCGCCCGACGCGGTGACGCCCTCGCACGCGGCCTCGCTGCCGCCCGTGCGCCAGCGGCTGGTGCGCCGCAACCCGGCGAACGGCGCGCGCAACCTCTATGTCGGCTCGCATGCCCGCGAGATCGAGGGCTGGGCGTTCGAGGACAGCCGCGCGCTGCTGGACGGGCTGGTGGAGGAGATGACGGCGGACCGGCATGTGCTGAGCCACCGCTGGCAGCCGGGCGACCTCGTGATCTGGGACAATCGCTGCCTGCTGCACCGGGGCGCGGGCTACGACGCCGACCGCTTCCGCCGCCGCATGCGCCAGACCCGCGTCGCCGGCGCCGGCCCGACGCTGGAGGAATAGCCGCTAGCCGGCTCCGTTCCCGTCCTGCCGGTTTCTCGCGAGCCTCTTTGCGACCTGCCGCTTCTCCCAGCCGTCTCCGAACAGGTTGACGATCTCGAACACGCCCAAGCCGTGGACGGCGAGCCCGACGCCCCAGCCGAACGCGGCCCAGAGGAACCAGAGATAGTCCGGGCTGGTGAAGAGGTTGACGACGGCCAGGCCCGTTATGACGACGGCATACTGGATGGCGTGGATGTAGAAGGACCTGATGTCCCGGACATACTCCATGGCCTTCTGTTCGTTTTCGGAGAGGTCCGGGAGGGGGGTGTCGGTGGCGCTTGTCATGTCTTGCCCGTTCCTGAGTGCGGAGAAGTCGGTTTCCAGAACGGCGGCGAGGCATTTGAGCGTCTCGGCGCTCGCATTCGCGCCACGCTCGATACGCTGCAGGGTGCGCACGCTGACGCCCGCCATCGACGCCAGCTGCTCCTGGGAGAGCCCCCGTTCGATGCGCAGCTTCCGGACGATCATGGCGGCCCTTCCTGCCGTTCATACTGACGGCTATGGCCTTTCCCGGGGCCGATTGCCACGACAGGAACCCGACATTCCTGCGACAGGGACGCCCGCGCGAACCGCCGGCCGGGCCTTTGCGTTTACGCCGGCGGCGCCATCCAGGGGGCTGCCTCGTGGCCCGGCACGAAGGCGTTGTTGGTGACCGCCGGATTGCGGTTGACCAGCTGGCGCCCGTAGATTGGGTGGGTCATCGACCGCACCTCATGCTCGATCCGGAACACCGGCTCGGCCGTGCCCGGGTCCACGATGTCGAGGAAGCGGTACTGCCACCGGTTGCTTTCCTCCGACACCAGGCCCCGCTCGTCCAGCCAACTGTGCGGGCCGGAAAAATCCGCGACATAGATCGCGATATGGTGGCCGTCATAGTCCGGCTGCGGCTCGGAGGTCTCGACGAAGCGCAGTTCCTGGCCGCGCCCGACCGAGGCATGGGCCACACCGTCGCCGTCCACCCAGGCTGGCGTTTTCCAGACCTCGCGGTAGAAGGCGGCCGCCGCTTCGGCCGTCCCCTCGGGCACGTCGAAGGCGACATAGTCCATCGCGAGCGTCCGCCCGTCGCTGGGGCCGTGCGCGCGGATACGGTTGCCCCAGGGACAGGCCGTGTCGATATGCCCGTCTCCGCGCTCGGAGGGCACGCCGGCAGCTTCCAGCCGGGCTTCCAGCGCGTCGAGGTCCGGCATGACGAGGCCCGTCCGGCCCCGGAGGCACTGCGGCTCGCCGACCGGCAGGTGGAACTGGCTCTGCCCGACATTGATCCACATATTGTCGGTGCCGGTGACGAGGTAGGGGTCGCGCGTCAGCCCGAGTGCGGTGACATAGAACTCCGTGGCGCGCACCTGGTCGGGGACCCGGACATTGACATGCTCCAGCGTGACGATGTTGCCGACATCCTCGCCGGCGCGGTCGAATTGCCCCATGGCGCGGACCCTTTCCCGATTGGTTGCAATGCCCGTCCAGCCTACACCCGCGGGCTGGCGTTAGCGAGGCGCTCCTATGCTCTCGCGGTGGGCAACGGCGAGCGGTCCACGGCGGCGATTTCTTTCCTGAGGAGCCGCTCCATCAGTCGAGCCTTGTCCCTCGCGGCGGCCGGGTCGTCCCAGAGGTTGCGGAACTCGCCCGGATCGGCTTCCAGATCGTAGAGTTCGCCCCAGCCCTGGCCGTCGAAGACGCTCAGCCGCCACCGCCGGTCCACCAGCGAATGCACGCGTGGCGGGCTGCCAAGGCCGGGATGGGGCCGCTGGTGGTCGTACTGGATGAACGCCGCATCGCGGGCGGGGCCGGCGAGCAGGCTCAGGCCCTGCATGCCCTCGAACGGCTCGATGCGCGCCCGTTCGAGGATCGTCGCCGGGATGTCGATGGTCTGCGCCATGTCTTCCCGCCGCACGCCCGACGGGCCGTCGGGGTCCGCCCAGATGAGGGGCACGCGCGTGATCTCCCGGTAGGGCTCAGCACCCTTGAGCAGGAGGCCGTGGTCGCCCAGATGGTCGCCATGGTCGCTGGTGAAGGCGACAACCGTGCGCCCGGCTCCGCCGCCCCGTTCCAGCGCAGCGAGGACCCGGGCGACGGCATTGTCGATCATTTCGATCATGCCGCAGGTGAGCGCCCTCGCCTCCAATGCCTCGCGCAGGGTGCAGCCGATGCTGTTCATGCCCCGGAGCGCAGCCTCTCCCGCCTCCCGCTCCCGGTGGAGGGCCGCGACATGCGGCGGTGGCGTCCAGTCGTTGCGCTCGAAGGCGGCGGGGACTGGCATGTCCTCCGGGCGGTAGGCGTCCCAATAGCGCCCCGGCGGGTTGAACGGATGGTGCGGATCGGGAAAGGAGACCATCAGGAAG
The DNA here is from genome assembly GCA_022821735.1 of Alphaproteobacteria bacterium. Classification (GTDB taxonomy): domain Bacteria; phylum Pseudomonadota; class Alphaproteobacteria; order Bin95; family Bin95; genus Bin95. Next base: position 5,909 of record JAJECZ010000287.1, read on the forward strand.
AACGGCTCGCCGCCCGCCGCATCGAGCCAGGAAACTGCTTGCCCGGCGATGTAGTTCGTCGAGTAGAGCTCCTCCGGCAGCGCCGTGCGCACGGCCTGCGGACAGACATATTCGTGCGGAAGCTGGTTCTTCGGGCCGAGCATCCTCTCCGCGTCCGGCTCCTGCCCGCTGAGCCACCGGGCATAGTTGCCGCCGCAGGCGTCCCCGTGCCCGGTGACCAGGTCCACATGGTCGAAGCCGTAGAAGGGCGGCGCCACGGATGGCGAGGACGGGGCCTCCTGCCTGTAGGCGGGCGCGCGGTAGTCGTGCCGGCTGGCCTCGGCCAGAGCGCCGCCCGCGCGGTGGAAGCCGCTCCGTTCGGTTCGCGCGGTGGCATAGGCCGGCTGGGCGGTGAAGTTCTGCAGGTGGCTCTTGCCGATGAGCGCCGTGCGGTAGCCCGCGTCGCGAAGCAGATCGACGAATGTCACCGCATCGGTCGAGAGCGGGATGCCGTTCATGCGCACGCCGTGGACCGAGGGCATGCGCCCGGTCATCAGGCTTGCCCGGTTGGGCATGCAGACGGGGCTCGCCACATGGCAGCTGTCGAACGCGACGCCCCGGCGGGCAAGGCCGTCGATCGCGGGCGTCCTCAGCACGGGGTGGCCGTAGCAGCCGAGATGGTCGGCGCGTTGCTGGTCGGTCACGAACAGGATGAAGTTCGGGCGTCGTTCGTTCATCGCTCTACCTGTCGGGTTTTCATGGCCGGTGCGGCCGCCGCCGGAAGATGTGGAACGCCACGACCGCTGCCGCGGCGGCGAGCGCGGGCCCGTGGACCATCGGGTCGCCGACCATGACGAGGCCGGCGAGAACGAGTCGGAGCAGCCACTCCCAGGGGTGAAGCGCCCACCGGTCGAACCGGGCGAGCGCGCTTGCGAGCAGATACAGCGCGGCGAGCAGCCGTGCGCAGAGCCAGACGAGCGCGGCCCAGTCCACCGTGCCGTCATAGCCGGGCAGGTAGAGGATTTCCGCCCCCGTCGAGGCCGGATCGAGCACGGCGTCCTCGATCAGCAGCAACTCCGGATACATGGCGAACACGAACGGGATGGCGAAGATGACGATGCCGGAGCGCACGGCCGAGAAGCCCGTCGCCATCGGGTCCGCCTTGGTGATCGTCGCAGCCGCGAAGGCGGCGACCGCCACGGGCGGCGTGATGGCGGAGGCAACTGCGAAGTAGAAGACGAACATGTGCGCAGTGAAGATCGAGAGCCCGAGCCCCGCCAGCACGGGCCCCATCAGCAGCGCGACATTCACATAGGCGGGCACGGCCGGCATGCCCATGCCGAGCAGCACGGCGAGCAGCATGGTGAGCAACAGGGCAAGGAACTGGAATGCCACGGAGCCGCCGGCGCCGAGCTCGAGGCTCTGCAGCCATTGCAGCACGTCCAGCGAGATGAAGAAGGGGATGCCGGTGAATTTCAGGCAGAAGTCGATGATCGAGACAGCGAGGAACATAAGGTAGAGCGTCGAGATCAGGACACCGGCCTCGGACAGTGCGTCGACCAGTTTCCGCGGGCGTGCGCGCATCGCCGGGTCGAGGAACAACAGCCCGCAAAGCAGCGCCACCGCCCACCAGCCGGCGCTGCCGACATCGCCGGCTGCGTTCTGGACGAGCTGCAGCAACCAGGGGAGCTCCGTGGCGCGGCATCCCGCCTCCGTGAACGCGCGTTCGGCGCCCATGAGTCCGCCGACGAGGCCGCAGCCAACGTCTTCCTTCGGAGTCAGCAGCAGGAACAGGATCACCAGGATCGGCCCGAAGATCATGACGAGGTTGAGGCAGTCCTGCCGCGAGAGGCGCATCTCCTCCGTGAGCTCGCCGATCGCCTCGATATTCTGCTTGCGGGACTGGAAGACGACGGAGAGGAAAAGGCAGAGGAAATAGGCGATGGCCGGGATGAGCGCGGCGATGATGACCAGGCTGTAGGGAACGCCGGTCAGGGCCGCAAGCACGAAGGCGGCGACGCCCATGACCGGCGGCATGATCGAGCCGCCGGAGGACGCCGCCGCCTCCATTCCGCCCGCGAACACCCGGGAGAAGCCGCGCCGGACCATCATCGGAATGGTCAGCACGCCCGTGGAGAGGACATTGACGATCGGCCCGCCGGAAATCGTGCCGAACATGGCCGAGGAGACGATGGCCGCGTGCGCCGGCCCGCCGCGCAGATGACGGGTCCAGCGGAAGGCGAGCTTGATGAGCGACCGGCCGCCGGCCGATGCCCCGAACAGCGAGCCCAGGATCAGGTAGGGGAAGATGTCGTTGAGGATGATGTCCATGAACCGGCCCAGCAGGCCGGAGGCATTGTTGGTCAGGATGTCGTGGACGCGCGGATAGCCGTCGGCGAGCGAGCGCGGCTCCCCGCCGAGCTTGGTGACCAGGTATTTGTCGATGCCTTCCGTGCCGAACGCATACCAGACCAGCACGGTGGCGATGGTGTAGCCGGCGACCATGAGCGCCACCAGCACCAGCGGCAGGCCCCAGACCTTGACGTTGTAGCCGAGGAAGACGATGACGGCGGCGCCGACGACCGCCACGAGCCAACCGCCGATGGAGTTCAGGCATTTCGGGTCGTCCACGGTAGTGGGTTCGGGCAAGCCGAACAGCGCCGCGTTCTCTTTCTCGATCTCGAGGCTTTCGGCGATCAGCCGCGCCCGGTCGCCGGTGATCTGGTCGGTCAGGCAGACCGCCTCGATCTCGTTCATGTAGCTGAAGGAGATGGCGAGAGCCATCGCCACCAGGGCAAGGTCCATGAACAGGCCGAAGCCCCGCCGGAGCCTGCCCTTGCCGCTCCAGTCGCGCCACATTGAATGCTTGAGCGCGACGGTCAGCATCATGAGGGCGAAGAACAGCGGGTAGTAGTATTCGAAGGGGAACTTGCGGATGACGAACCAAGGATTGCCGCTCACCGACTTCGCCCAGTCGTCGAGGCCCGGGATTCCCGGCATGGCGTTGAGGAGCCCGACCAGCACGAGCGCGAGCGCGAGCCAGTAGAGGACACCCCTCGCGGCCTCCGCCTTATCGGCGTCCGCCGCGGGTTCCTTCGCCATCAGACGCTGTCTCCGGGAAAGACCGACAGGGCCGCGGGCCGGCCGCGGCCGCCGTCAACGCCTCCAGCTCAGGGCTTCGCGCAGTCCGGAACCTTGTGTCCCGCCTCTTCCCAGGCGGCGACCGCGCCCGGGTGGTATTTGATCGGGTTCGGGCCGCACATGCCGGTGACGGCCGGATCCATTTCGCCCAGTGCCACATGCGCCATGAAGGGCGCCTTGCTGGCGTAGGCGTCCACATTCGCGATCATCGCCGCCGTCAGCGCCTTGGCGAGTTCGAAGTCCATGTCCGCGCGGACGACCTCGCCGCCCACCGTGGCGGGGCTGCGCCAGACTCCATCCTCTGCCGCGATCCTCACGCCGTCTTGCGGTTTGATCTTCGCGACGTCGAGGATGAAGGCGCCCGTGCCGGGGCTCTTCAGGTATTTCTGCATCGCCGGGCCCTCAAACACGTCCTTCGGCACGGGGTAGAGCGTGACGCTGCCGGAGGCCGCCGCGCGGGTCACGCGGATGTCTGGGAAGTAGATCGGCAGCACCATCGCGTCGCCCGAGCCGTCGGTGATCGTCTTCACCATCTGGCCCCAATTGGCCTGCACGCCCTGATAGTCCTCGCCGTCGGTAAGGCCCGTGACGATCTTGGTGAGCGCGCGGGCGTTGGAGAGCGCGGCCCCGCGCGGCGGGCCGTTGATGACCTTCTTGCCCTTGAGGTCGCTCCAGCCCTGCACGCTGGAGCTGTCGAACGACCAGAGGCTCATGCCGCCGAAGCGGTAGGTGTAGAGGACGGCGAGGTTGCCTGCGAGCTCTGCGCCCTTCTCCTTGCCAAGCTTGGCGTAGGGCCCCGCCCCCTTGGACATCAGGAAGGGCAGGATGAAAGGCACGGCGGCGACGTCGGTCTTGCCCTCGGCCACGTTCTGCATCGAGTTGGTGAGCGTCTGCGAATCCAGCACCTGGAAATCGGCGATGCCGGCCGCGGCGGCCAGCTCGCCCAGCGTCGTCGTCGAGGTGTAGGGCGCGCCGCCCGGCCCCGCCGTCTCCGCAGTCAGGTTCTCGGCGGCCTGGGCCGCACCGGCAAGCATGGCCGCTGCTGCGATGGCGGCGAATATTCTGAAAGGCTTCATGGAACTCCTCCCTCGGTCCACGGCCATTGTGCAGAATTTCCGCCCCGCGCAAACAGGGCAGCGCGGTCGTTCCCTCACCCAACCCTCTTCCTGAGGGAGAGGGCTATCCATGGCGGCTGCTGCCCGGTTCCTCCCCTCCCGCTTGCGGGAGGGGCCGGGGCGGGCCCGTCAGGACGAAGCTGCCGCCGCCTCGCGCTTGGCCGCCTCTTCGGCGACCAGCTCCGTCTTGGAGAGCTTGCCGATCATGGTCTTGGGCAGCTCGTCGCGGAAGTCGATGTGCTTGGGCACCTCGTGGCGGCCGAGCTTGTCGCGGAGGAACTCCAGCAGCCCGTCCGCATCCAGCGCCTGGCCCTCGCCGAGCTTCACGAACGCCTTCACCGCCTCGCCGGTATAGTCGTCCGGCACGCCGATGACGGTGACCTCCTCGACGGCGGGATGGCGGTAGATCGCCTCCTCGACATTGCGCGGGAAGACGTTGTAGCCGCTGACCAGCACGAGGTCCTTCTTGCGGTCGATGATGAACAGGTAGCCGTCCTCGTCGAGATGCCCGACATCGCCGGTGCGCAGCCGGCCCTCGACGATGGTCTCCGCCGTCGCGTCCTCCCGGCGCCAGTAGCCCTTCATGATCTGCGGGCCGGAGATGCAGATTTCCCCGTCCTCGCCCTGCGGCAGGACCTTCAGCGGGTCCTCCTTGTCCACGATGGTGATGGTCGTGCCGGGAACGGGCAGGCCGACTGACCCTTCCTTATTGACGCCGTCGAAGGGGTTGGAAGCGGCAATGGGCGCGGATTCTGTCAGCCCGTAGCCCTCGACCAGCTTGCAGCCCGAGAGCTCCTCGAAGCGCTGCTTGATCTCGAGCGGCAGCGGCGCACCGCCCGACATGCAGGTCTTGATCGAGGTGAGGTCGAAGCTCGCGAGCTTCGGGTGGTTGACGATGGCCGTGTACATGGTCGGCACGCCCGGGAAGAGCGTCGGCTTCTTCTTCGTCACGTCCTGCAGCACGGGGTCGAGCTCGAAACGCGGCCGCATGACGATCGAGCCGCCGACGGCGATGGTGAAATTCATCACCACCGACATCGCGAACACGTGGAAGAAGGGCAGCACGCCCATCATGCGCTCCCGCCCGTGCTCCACGTCCGGGTTCCAGAGCAGCGCCTGGTGGATGTTGGCGTGGAGGTTCGCGTGGGTGAGCATCGCGCCCTTCGGCACCCCGGTCGTGCCGCCGGTGTACTGGAAGACGGCGACGTCCTCGCGCGGGTCGATCTCCACCGGCTCGTTGCCGCCGTCATTGTCGAGCAGCCCCCGGAAGGCCATATGCTCCCCGTCGTCCGGCACCTTCGCGAGCTCGCTGCGCTTCACCAGCGGGAAGAGCAGGTTCTTCGGGAAGGGCAGCACGTCCTGGAGCTGGCCGACGACCAGCCTTCGGATGCGCGTGCTCTTCAGCAGCGCCGCCATCTTGGGATAGAGCGCGGTGAGGCCGAGCGTCACCATGATGTCGGTCTCGGAGTCCTCGATCTGGTAGGCGAGCTCCTCCTCCGAGTAGAGCGGGCTGTAGTTCACCACCGTGCCGCCCGCCTTGAGGATGCCGAAGAAGGAGACGACGAATTGCGGGCAGTTCGGCAGGAAGAGGCCGACCTTGACGCCCTTCTCCACGCCCAGCGCGCGGAACCCGGCGGCGGCGCGGTCCACCATCGCCCCGAGTTCGGCGTAGCTGTACGTCTTGCCGAGGAAGTCCATCGCCTCGTTCTGCGGGAAGCGCCGGACGGACTCGTCCAGGATCGCGAAGAGCGGTCCTTCAGGGATCTCCGCGTCCCACTTCACATGGTCGGGGTAGCTCGCGAGCCACGGATGCCGGTCTCCTGCCATTTTTTCTCTCCCCGGCGGCTGTGAAAACGCCGCGTGATGTTAGCCCGGACGGCACCCGCTTGTCATGTTTCCCCCGCTGCGCCCTCATTTTCGTCCTCCTCCGGAAGGGACCACCGCGGGATGTCATGAGGCTCCCCGCGCCACCGGTCTCCGGAATCGGAAAAGGCGGCCCCGGAAGGCGCCTTTCCTCTACTCCCAGCTTGCTACGGCTTTCCGTATGTCAAGCCCCGGCCCGGACAGAGGACCATCAGAAAAACTGTTCCAGCACGCGGTCCGGAGGCTGGTGGCCGTCCACGAAGGCCTTGATGTTGACGATCACCCGCTCGCCCATCTCCAGCCGGCCTTCCAGAGTGGCGGAACCCATATGCGGCAGCAGGACCACATTGTCGAGATCGCGCAGCTTCGGGTCGATGGCGGGCTCGCGCTCGAACACGTCCAGCGCCGCGCCGGCGAGCCTGCCTTCCAGCAGGGCGTCCAGCAGCGCCGGCTCGTCGATCACCTCGCCGCGCGAGGTGTTGACGATGTAGGCATGCGGCTTCATCAGTGCGAGGCGGCGGCGCGACAGCAGGTGGTAGGTCGCCGGGGTGTGCGGGCAGTTGACCGACACGATGTCCATGCGCGCCAGCATCTGGTCAAGGCTCTCCCAGTAGGTCGCCTCCAGCTCGGCCTCGATGTCAGGGTCGGCGCGACGGCGGTTATGGTAGTGGATCGAAATGCCGAAGCCGCGCGCGCGCCGCGCCACCGCCGCGCCGATCCGGCCCATGCCGACAATGCCGAGCCGCTTGCCGTAAATTCGATGGCCGAGCAGCGCGGTCGGCGCCCAGCCGAGCCATCCGCCGGTCCGCACCAAGCGCTCGCCCTCGATGAGCCGGCGCGAGACCGAGAGAATGAGGGCCATGGTCATGTCCGCCGTATCGCCCGTGAGCACGCCCGGCGTGTTGGTGACCATGATGCCGCGCTCATGCGCGGCCGCGAGGTCGATATGGTCCACGCCTGCGCCGAAGCTCGCCAGCAGTTTGAGCCCCGGGCCGGCAGCTTCCAGGCACTCCGCGTCGATGCGGTCGGTCACGGTCGGAACCAGCACGTCCGCCCGGCCCATGGCCTCGAGCAGTTCGGAACGGTCCCATTGCCGGTCGCCGTCGTTCAGCTCGGTGCGGAACAGCTCCATCATGCGCGTCTCCACCGCGTCGGGGAGCTTGCGCGTGACGATGACGAGCGGTTTGGGCGCGGTGGGCATGGACCCGGCGCCTATGGGCTGTTCGCGCAGGACGGCAGGGCGCCGCAGCCGGCAATGAAAGAGACAGGAACGGTTCCGTCCATAGCGGAAACGCTCTAGCAAGCCGCGCGGGAGGAGTCCACCGGCCGTCACCCGGCGCGGGCGAGGAAGTCCCCATAGATGCGGTTGAACGCCTCGGCCCGGTCCCAATTGGGGAAGTGGCCGGCGCCCTCGATCACCGCCATTTCCGCGCCCCGGATTTCGTCCCGGTAGAGCGCCATCCGGTCCGGCGGCGTCGGCACATCATGCTCTCCGGCGACGACCAGTGTGGGCGTCTCGATCCCGCCGAGCCGTCCATCGTAATCCATGCCGCCGATCGCCTCGCCCGAATGCACATAGCCTGCAAGCGGGTTGGCGGAGGCGATTTCCAGCAGGCGGGCATGGCTCGCCGGATTTTCCCGTCGCCACGCCTCGGTCGTGTAGCGGGCCATGATCTCCTCGGCGGCCGGCGCCATATTGTCCCCGATCGCGGCCAGGCGGGCGGCCGTCCGCCGGAGCCGCTCGCTGTTGGCGGCCGGGAGCACGCCCTGGGTCGCGAGGAAGGTTACGCTGGCAAGACGCGAAGGATGCTCCAGCGCGAGCGCGAAGCCGACCATGCCGCCAAGCGAGGAGCCGAGGTAATGCGCCCGGTCGATGCCTTCCGCATCCAGCAGGGCGACGACATCGAGCGCAAGGTCTTCCATCGCATAGGATGCGGGGCTGACAGGGCTCTCGCCGTGGCCCCTGAAATCCAGCGCGATCGCCCTGTAGCGGCCTGCGAACGCCTCCACCTGCGGCGCATACTGGGCGCGCGAGAGGATTTGCGCATGGCCGAAGAGCAGCGCCGGCGCGCCCGCATCGCCGTGGACCTCATAGACGGTCTGCGCCCCGTCCCGCTCGACCGTTCCGACCCGGCCCGCTGCCATCACGCTGTCTCCCTTTTGCGCCGCGCCGCCCGTTCCTCGAAGAAGGCGGCGGCGACGCGCTGCGGTTCGCCGTCGCTGTAGGCGGCATGCTGGTAGCGCATCGCGGCCTGAACGGTCTCGTCATACTCGGTCTGCGTGCGCTCCAGCAGGCGGCGCTTGGTCAGCCGGACGGCCAGCGGCGGCAGCGCCGCCAGCTCCCCGGCGAGCTCCATCGCGCGGGGCATGACCTGTTCGCGGGACACGATCTCGTTGACCATGCCCCAGGCGAGGCAGGTTTCGGCATCCAGCAGCCGGCCGGTGAGCGACAGCTCCACCGCGCGGGCATGGCCGACCACGCGCTCGATGATGAAGGGGCCGACCGTGCTCGGAATGCCGGCGCGCACCTCGGGCTGCCCCATGCGGACTTGCGCATGGGCAATGCGGATATCGGCGTGGAGCGCGGTCTGCAGGCCGAAGCCGGCGGCCAGGCCGTTCAGCGCCACGACGACCGGCTTCTCCAGCGCCCGCACGGACTGGTAGAGCGCGCCCAGATGCAGGAAATGCTCCTGCACGGTCTTCTCGTCGAAACTCGCCGAATCGTTCAGGTCCTGTCCCGCCGAGAAGGCGCGCTCGCCCGCCCCGGTCAGCACGACCGCGCGCACCGTCTCATCGCCGTTCAGGCCGTCCAGCACGCGCGGCAGCAGGTCCCGCATTTCGATGTTGAGCGCATTCAGCGCCTCGGGGCGGTTCAGGGTCACCACGGCGACCGCACCCTCGCGGCGCTCCAGAACGGGCGATTGGGTCATGGGCGGTGTTGTCCTCGCTCAGGCGGGCTCGACGAAGCTGTCGTACAGGGTCTTGTCGCCGGAGGTCTCGAAGGCGACGGTGAGTTTCTCCTGGTCGATGGCCCGCACGGCTCCGTAGCCGAACTTCTGATGAAAGACGCGCTGGCCGACCTCGAATTGTCCGGTGCGGGGCGCGCGCGGTTTCACCTCCCACGCCGGGGCATCGATCACACGCCCGCCGCCGCCCGCGCCGTAGCGCCAGGCAGGGGCCTCGCCGAAACCGGTATCGGCCTGCCGCTCCACATGCTCGTCCGGCAACTCGTCGATGAAACGCGAGGGGAGCGGGCTGAGCCACCGCCCCATGACCATGCGGCTCATGGCGGAGGAGATCGTGACATGCCGGCGCGCGCGGGTGATGCCGACATAGGCGAGGCGGCGTTCCTCCTCCAGTCCGGCAAGCCCGTTCTCGGCGAGCGCGCGCTGGTGGGGGAACAGGCCCTCCTCCCAGCCCGGCAGGAATACGATGTCGAATTCGAGCCCCTTGGCGCCGTGGAGCGTCATCAGGGAGACGCTTTCCGCCTCGCTGCCGCCTTCGGCCTCCATCACCAGGGCGACATGCTCCAGAAACTCCTCGAGGGTGTCGAACCGGGCGATCTGCTGAACGAGCTCGCCCAGATTCTCCAGCCGGCCGGGGGCGTCGAGCCCCTTGTCCTTCCGCCACATCTCCCGGTAGCCGCTCTCGTCGAGGATCGCGTCGGCAAGGTCTGCATGGGGCTCGCTGCCGAGCCGGGCGCGCCAGTCGTCGATGGCGCGGCAGAAGCCGGCGAGCGCGTTGCGGGCCCGGGCCTTCAATTCCTCCGTCTCGACCAGCCGGCGCGCCGCCTGGCCGAGCGGAATCCGCTCGGCACGGGCGAGGCGATGCACCGGTTGCAGGGTGGCGTCGCCGATGCCGCGTTTCGGCAGGTTGACGATCCGCTCGAAGGCGAGATCGTCCTCGGGGAAGAGGACGGCGCGCAAATAGGCGATGGCGTCCCTCACCTCGCGCCGCTCGTAGAAACGCGGGCCGCCGATGACCCGGTAGTTCAGCCCGAGCGCGACGAACCGCTCCTCGAAAGCGCGCATCTGGAAGGATGCGCGCACCAGCACCGCCATTTGCCCGAGGCCGGTCCCGGCGCGCTGCAGCACCTCGATCTCCTCGCCGACGAGCCGCGCCTCCGCCTCCCCGTCGGGAACGGTGTGGACGGTGATCGGGCGGGAGTCCTCGCGGGTCGTCCAGAGCGTCTTGCCGAGGCGGCCGCGATTGTTGGCGATCAGCCCCGAGGCGGCGCCGAGAATGTCGCCGGTCGAGCGGTAGTTCTGCTCCAGCCGGACGATCCTGGCGCCTTCGAAGTCATTCTCGAAGCGCAGGATGTTGCCGACTTCGGCTCCGCGCCATCCGTAGATCGACTGGTCGTCGTCGCCGACGCAGCAGATGTTGCGGCGCTTCTGGGCCAGCAGGCGGAGCCAGAGATACTGGGCGATGTTGGTGTCCTGGTATTCGTCCACCAGTATGTAGCGGAACCGCTCCTGGTATTGCGCCAGCACCTCCGCATCGCGCTGGAAGATCGTCAGGTTGTGGAGCAGCAGGTCGCCGAAATCGACGGCGTTGAGGTCGGCAAGCCGCCCCTGGTAGGCCTCGTAGAGCGCGGGCCCGCGGCCGTTGGCGAAATTTCCCGCCTCGTGGGCCGGCACCTGGTCCGGGCGCCACCCCTTGTCCTTCCAGCGCTGGACGATGGCCGAAAGCTGGCGCGCCGGCCAGTGCTTCGCATCCACATTCGCGTCGGCCAGCACCTGTTTCAGAAGACGCTCCTGGTCGTCCGGGTCCAGGATCGAGAAGGAGGGCCTGAGGCCCGCCAGTTCGGGATGCCGGCGTAATATGCGCAGGCCGAGCGCGTGGAAGGTGCCGAGCCAGAGGCCGGCGCTCATCCCGCCGATCAGCGCCTCCACCCGCTCGCGCATTTCGTTCGCCGCCCGGTTGGTGAAGGTGACGGCCAGAATCTGGCTGGGCCAGGCGCGCTTCATCGCCAGCAGGAGCGCGAGCCTCGCGGTAAGCACCCGCGTCTTGCCGGTGCCCGCGCCGGAGAGCACCAGCAGCGGCCCGTCCAGCGTCTCGACCGCCTCGCGCTGCGGCGGGTTCAGCCCGGCCAGCCAGGGCGGCTCGGCGGAGGTCGCAGCAGGCAGGGTGTCGTCCATGAAGCGGCTATAGCACGATTCCCCG